>JBBATT010000094.1:0-8269 GCA_040398605.1 Chakrabartia sp. | reverse complement strand
GAACAGGCCGCCGGGCCGAGAATGACGATGAAGAGCACCGGCAGAATGAACAGGATCAGCGGCACCGTCATGATGGCGGGCAGGCGGGCAGCCTTTTCTTCCGCGCGCATCATGCGTTCGTTGCGGAATTCCGCTGACAATACGCGCAGCGCGGACGCAAGCGGGGTGCCGTATTTCTCGGTCTGGATCATGGTCGTGACCACACCCTTGATGGCATCAAGCGGGACACGCGTTGCAAGGTTTTCAAACGCTGTCCGGCGGTCTGTCAGGAAGCCGAGTTCGATGGAGGTCAGCGTCAGCTCATCCCCCAGTTCGGGATAGCCACGCCCAAGTTCCTTAGCGACGCGGGCAAAGGAGGCGTCGACCGTCAGACCCGCCTCGGCGCAGATGACGAGCAGATCAAGCGCGTCGGGGAGGCCCTTGCGGATTGCATCGGAGCGCTTGGAAATCTTGTTCTGCAAGAAGATGTCAGGCGCCTTATACCCCCCGATCAGGGCGGCTGCCGCCGCGCCGAAGCGCTTAAACGGCGTCAAATCTGGCCAATGGTTCATGACGTAAATCATGAACACCGCCGTGCCGCCGATGACGATGGGCAGGACGAGGCGAGCAAAGATGACCGCAATGGCCAGTTCCTTGGAGCGGATACCGGCCTGCATCAGCTTGATCTGTGCGTCCTTGACCTGCGATTCTTGCAACATCTTGAAGGTCGACAGGAAGCCGCGCAGCTTGTCAGTCCGCTGGTTGTTATGCGTAATCTTGGTGCGGCGCTTTGATGTCGACGCGACGATGCCAGCCTTCAACTGCTCGCGGCGTTCGTTGAGCGCCTTGACCCGCTTGGCCATGGGATCGCGCACAGTCGTCGCTGCATAGAGCGCGACGAGCATGGCAAGGGCTGCGACGGCGGTGAGCAGCGTCGCCACCCACATAACGTCAACACCCATCAGGGTAGGGCCGGATACTGGTTGCATGTTCTTGTCTCGCTCCCTGATCCGTCAGATTTCAAAGCTGACCATTTTGGCCATGATGCCAACGCCAATGCCCATCCAGATGAGGCCGCCAAGGCCGATGACCATCAGGCGCTCGTCGGTAAAGAAGTCCCCGATGTACCCCGGGTTCATAGTGTACAGCAGACCAAACACGATGAAGGGCAGCGAGCCGACGATATAAGCAGAGGCCTTTGATTCCGAGGACATGGCGCGGATCTTCAGCTTCATCTGGGATCGTTTGCGCAACACATCGGCAAGGTTTGAAAGGGTTTCGGCCAGGTTGCCGCCTGTTTCCCGCTGAATGGCGAGCGAGATGCAGAAGAACTGAAACTCTGGAACATTCAGGCGATCCGCAGCATCTTGGAGCGCTTCGTCCATTGTCCGGCCAATCCTGATCTTGTCGGCAACAAACTGAAATTCAGCGCCGACGGCACCCGGCAATTCCTTGCCGACGATGCCGAGAGTTTCGGAAATCGGAAGGCCCGACCGTAACCCGCGCACCATAAGTTCGATGGCGTCAGGAAAGCGGACGTTGAAATCACCGATCCGCTTTCCGATCAGAAAACCGATCACCATGTGCGGAAGGGCAAGGCCCAGCAAAACGCCGGCCAGAAGTCCCAACACAATGGTCGCACCCTTCATGATCAGGACGGAAGCCACCACGACAGCGATGCCGACGCAGGCCAGCATATAGTTTTGCAGGGTCCAGCTTTTGCCGGTCCGCTGGATGCGCTTAGCGAGCAACTCCGGATTCGGGATGAAACTGGTGCCACCGCTCTGGTTTGACGCAGGCTTTGAGGCAATCATCTTGCGCATCTGTTTTTCAACAGAGTTTGATGCGCCGCTGTGCCGTTCCCGCAGTTCATCCAGACGGCGATGGTAAGCCTTGCCCTGAGACGGGCCGGAAAAGGCAAGAAACAGCAGCGCAATGGCCAGCAGGGCTCCAGAGCCAAGCATGATAATGGACATCATCTTACTGCCACTTTCCTATCTTCAGATACCAACGCGGTGCCGTCCCGCCGATCAGGCGACCGGTTCCGCTGCCTGTTTTGAGGCCTTTTTGGGAAACAGGGATTTCAAGTCACCAATCTTCGTCATCAAAGACGGCTTGGCCGCCGCCTTGGCACCGATTGTCGGAACGTCGTTTTCCTGACCCGCAATCGCAAGCATCTTGGTCACGACATCTTGCAGAGCACCGCCGATTTTTGATCCCTTGCCGGCATCGGCCACTGGCTTGCCCAGCTTCGCTGCCTGGCTGGTGACCTTAAGGTCATAGGGGATCACAACGTCGATCTTGCGCTCGATTGAAGCTTCGAAATCCTTCTTCGTGATTTCGGGCGTCACACCGGCCACCACCTTGTTCAAGACAACGAGCACCTGCGATTGCGGTGCGTTTGATTTGAGCCAAGAAAGAATGCGGATCACGTCACGCGCGGATGCCAGCGTTAGTTCTGCCACAACAATGGTTGACTGCACGTCCCCCATGAGATGTGGGTGCTGAACCAGCGTGGTGCGCGGAAGATCAATGACGGTGCATTCAAACGCCGTCTTCATTTCTTCCTGCAGCAGATGGAAAGCCGTCCCGTCCGTCAGCGTTGGCTGGTGGATGGGGGCTTCTGCCGACAGAATGGCCAGCTTCTCGCTCGCCTTCACCATTGCGCGTTCAATGAAGAGGCCATCGATGCGGCTTGGGTTCTCGATCGCGTCGGTGAGGCCACGGCCGGGCTCTAGGTCCAGCGTCAGGGCACCCGTGCCAAAATGCAGGTCAAGGTCGAGGAGCGATGTTGAACGCCGCTCTTTCTCGGCCAGCAGCCAGGCAATGGATGTGGCCAGCGTGGACGCGCCGGAGCCGCCGCGTGCGCCGATAACGGCTGTCATCAGGTGGGGACGTTCTGTCGGGCCTTCGCCGGCCTTGGGCGCATGGAGAACCGCCTGCGCATGGGCGATGGCGTCGCGCAGCTGATCTGGGCTGAAGGGCTTTAGTAGATAATCCTGAATACCGCTGGCCAATAGGTCGCGGTAAAGGCGCACGTCATTCACCTGGCCCGCCGCGATTACGACAGTGCCAGGTTCGCAGACCTCGGCCAGCGCGTTGATGTCGTTCAGCGGATCGCCCGATTCAGACAGGTCAACGAACAGGATGTTCGGGCTTGCGGCGACCGAAAGCGTCTGGACCGCGTTGCGAAGGCCACCTTTGTGGACCTTCTCTGCAGGCCAACCCATTTCGACAATGACCGGACGGATGGCGTCGGCTGCATTGTCGTCACAAACGAAGGCGGCAAACGGATCACGGTTTGAGCCGCCACCGCCACCACGTGAAGGAGACCAGGGAGCGTTCATCAGTTTTTGCTTCCTTCCTTGATCAAGCCGTTCGCGCCTGTTGTCGGCGCATCACGATACGTCTTGACGGCCTTGCTTGAGGCCAATGTGGACGAGACTGGGCTGCCGGGTCTGCCGGAGACGAGGTCTTCTGGATTGGCGATCATCGCCGCCAAATTGCTATTGGTTGCACAGCCATAGTTGGACGATGCATGGCCGGTCATGTCGGGCTGCGATGCGCGGCTCCAGTCTGGGCAGTTCGGCACGCTGGCCTTGATGCGGCTCACAACGACGCGGACATTGCCCGGTGCGATCTCACCTGCGGTCAGCGGTGCTGTTTCTTCCAGCAGAAGGCCATAGCGTGCGGCGAGCGAGGCAACGGTGTCGCGCGTGGCGCGGGTATCACCGGCGCTGGTCGTGTCGACGGAGACGCGGTCACCATAGCCGAGCTTCATGGCTTCAAACCAACCGGCAAGGCGCTGGAGATCGGACCGTTCCAGACCACCCTGACCGGCGACATCATAGACATAGTCCGTGCGCTGGACGACAGGCTGGTGGATACTGCTCAGCCCCCGGTTTTCCGTGCCGCAAGCTGAAACCGCCAGAGCGAGTCCGAGAAGGAGAGTGTGACGTGCCTTGTACATGACCATTATTCCTTCCGCCAATCAGTTGCCAACGCCGGCAGCAGGCGTGTTCGCCGCTGCAGACTTGCGGGATTTCTTCGATGCAGACGTGTTCTGTGCCGGTGTCGGAAGCATCGCGCCGACAGACGGGGCCGCAGGAACCGTGACCGGGTCTCCCATGGTCGGCTTCTTGGCCTCTTCGCCGGTCCTGCCGCTGAAGGTCTGACCCTTGACGATGCGATCAAAGTCGCTCGGTGTGCGGTATCCGTCCGTCGGGAGCTTGATTTCGCCTGCCGAAACCGGCTTCACTAGATAAGGTGTCACGACGATTACGAGTTCGGTCTCATTCTTGCGGAAACTATTCGAACGGAACAGCGAGCCAAGAACCGGCAGATTGCCTAGGCCCGGCGCGCGGTCGATCGAGTTGTTCTGCGTGTTCTGCATCAGGCCGCCGATCATGAAGCTTTGGCCGGAGCCAAGCTCCACCGTCGTTTCGACGCGGCGAGTGGCGAGAGCCGGAACCTGGAAGCCATTGATGACAACCGACCCTGCTGAGGTCAGCTGCGACACTTCCGGGCGGACACGCATGGAAATGCGGCCATCTGAGAGCACGGTTGGCGTGAAGGCCAGGCTGACACCATATTGCTTATACTCAATGGAAACTTGGCCAAGCTGGGTCGATATCGGGATCGGAATTTCGCCACCCGCGAGGAAGCTTGCGGTTTCGCCCGAAAGCGCGGTCAGCGTCGGCTGGGCAAGCGTCGTTGCCATCCCGTCGCTTTCAGCAAGGTCAATGGCCGATGCCAAGTCGAGACCCAGCAGGCGACCGGCCAGGCCGATGCTCGTTTTGCCAGCGCCAAGACCAAGCGACTTAAAGTCATAGGCAGTCCCGCCTTTGGCAATGAACTGGCCCGTCGTTGGATCAAACGGCAGCGAGATCGAACCGCTCGGCAATCCGAACAGTGAGGAGGCGTCGAGCTTGGGAAGGCCAGAGAGGTCCTGTGTGCCGACCGATCCAAAGTTGCGGCCTTGGGCAATGCCCATCAGAAAGCCGCCCGTTGTATCCCTAGACAACAGGTTGACGCCGAATTCCTTGACGAGCTGGCGGTTCACTTCTGCAATCTTGACCTGCAGGTTCACTTGGAGCGGCGTTGCCGTCTTCGTGCGGTTCACGACTTCGATATCGTTGCCGACAAAGGCACGTGCGAGACGTTCCGCCTCGGCACCGTCTTCGGGCGAGGCCACGGTGCCGGTCAATAGAACCAGGCCGTTCATCGTTGTTGCCTTGATGTCGGCTTCCGGCATCGCAAGGTTCAACATCTCGTCAATCGAGTTGACGTTGGCGCCGACGCGGACGTTAGCAGAGTAGACAACTTTGCCCGCCGCCGTCGTCGCAAACACCGTCGATTCACCGCTCGCCTTGCCCAGAATGTAGATCTGGCGTGGAGAGCGGACCTGAACATCGGCGACATCCTGATTGGAGATCAAGACATCTGAGATGGCGGCGGGAAGCGTGACGAGTTGGCCACGACCCTTGGAAAGAGTGATCTCCGTCGCCGCACGCTGCGTAATGGGCGAACTCGGACCAGACACCTGAACGGTGCGAGGAGTGGGGCGCTTCGGCGCGGCAGCCGGGGCTGTGGTCGCGACAAGTGCCACTGAAATGGCGCTCGCCGCGAGGAGCGTCTTGCGCCCGAATATGATGTTGGTGCTCATGTTACTTGCCCCCAAACGTAACTTCTGTGGGTGTCGAACTGCGCCAGACTTTGACAACCGGGCCACGGTTTGCAGGATCGACAGATGCGCCGCCCGACGGAGCGGCGCCGCCATTGGACGGGGCTGCATTGGTCTGGGCACGCGGAACCGAACGACGCTGGAAGCGAGATACGTCTGCGCCGGTCACAAAGGTCGGGTCGGTATCGACAGGACGCGATGCAATGGCGAGCAACATCTGCTTTTCAGTCTTTGGGTCGGCGCCTTCGGGAACCCGCACATCGCCTGAGGCAATCGCACGTTCCAGTTCTGAAGCGTTGTCGGCAATAGAGCGCAGCGACAGAGAGAGCTGTCCGATTGACTGGGCAACGGCAATCTTTTCCGCGATGCGAGGCGTCACTTCGAGCGTCACGTTGGACGACACCTTCACTTCGGTGTTGCCATCCTTGTCTTCGGAAACCGTCCGCTGGTCTGTTGCCAGAACGCGAACATTGCGGATGATCGTTTCAGATGTACGCAGCGCCGGGCCGTCATTGCCGTCCACCGTCTGGGTCAACACCATGTCGACGCGGTCACCCGGGAAGACGAAGCCGGCAACGCCGCTTTGCGCGGACACCGAAACGGTCACAGCGCGCATGCCAGGGCCGAGGGCTGCTGCGAGGAAGCCGCGGTCCCCCGATTTGACGAGCGCGCCCTGCGTAATCGGCTGGCCCGCGGAGATCGCATTGCGAACCACGGTGCCGTTCAGCTTGTTCAGATCGACATTTTGCCCCTCAACGAAATAGGCATTCTCAACCAATTCCTTGGGCCAGGGCTGATAGCGGAAGCTGTCAGGGCCGATGATGGTGCCAATAGGCAAGGCGCGGGTGGCGACCAAGATCTTTGGCCCAACAGGCTGCGGCGCGACGGCTGCCTGCGCCTGCGGTGCCGGAGTGCCCGCAAACATGTTTTTCGCCATGAAGGCTGTGACACCCGCTATGATGAGCGCCCCAACCAGGAGTGCGATTTTCTTCGGATCCATGACGCGCATTCCCCTTGCCGCGTGGGTTAATCATTCAAGGTAAGAGTGATCACCCAAAATGGTTAAGATATCGTTCGTGAATGGCCCAAATGCCCGCCACTGAGATGGCGACCCCATATGGAACTTCGATGTTTTTGCCGGATTTCCGGACCTTTTCGCGCACCCACATGCCCAGCGTGATGATCCCGCCGACAATCGACATGACCATCAAGAGTTGCAGGAAAGCGATCACCGGGAACCACAACGCGAGTGCGGCGATCAATTTGACATCGCCGCCGCCCATCGCGTTGAGCGCAAAAAAGATGGAAAACAGGACCAAGAAGCCAATGGCGACGCCGATGTGGATGGCGATATCCGGCCATAGCGACATGCCTGACACCCACCACAAGACCGGCGCAAACGCCGCAATTGCGATGACAAGCCAGTTCGGAATGATGCGCGCACGCACATCGCCAAATGCCGCATAAGCGAGCAGCAGGGCGAGGGCGCCGTGGAGCACCATGACAGGTGTGAGTCCGTTCATGGTGATGTCCTATAATCACGACGCATTATCAAAGCGTAACTAAGGAAGCGCAGGCCGTAACACCTTGTCCCTAAGGGCAGGGTTGACCGGCCCATGCCGCATCGCCACTGCACGACCATGGCTTATGACGTCGCCATTATCGGGGCTGGAATTGCCGGGGCGAGCCTTGCGGCCGCGCTGTCCGCGCACATGTCCGTGATTGTGCTGGAGGCCGAAGACCAGCCCGGATACCACACCACCGGACGCTCTGCGGCCTTTTGGAGCGTGACCTATGGCGGCCCAGTCGTTCAGCCCTTGTCCTCGGCTTCTGGGCCATTTCTCGCCAACCCGCCCAAGTCGTTTTCTGAAGCCGGTTTCCTGTTCCAGCGCGGCGCGCTGATGATCGGGCGGGCGCAGGATGAGGCCAAGATTGCGGGCTTTCTCTCCGCGTTCCAAGGTTCCGGCGTTGTCCTTGACCGGTTGGCGGCAGACGCAGTGCAGGCTCGTATGCCTGGAGGCCGCGCGGCGTGGGACCGGGCGGTTTGGGAACCAAGCACGACGGACATCGATGTCGCACGGCTCCATGCCGCCTATCTGCGGCAGGCCCGGCAGTCAGGCGCGATCCTTGCGACGAACCAACGGGTGCAAGCCATTGCCCGCAATTCGCAGGGCTGGACATTGTCTTGTTCTAGCGAAGAGATTGTGGTCAACCGGATCATCAATGCCGCCGGCGCTTGGGCGGACGATGTCGCGCGGCTCGCAGGTGTGGAACCCGTTGGTGTGACGCCTTATCGCAGGACGATGGTGCAACTGGAAGTCGCGGCGCAGGTGCCGGCTGACCTGCCATTGGTCGTCGACATCAATGAGCAATTCTACTTCAAGCCGGACGGGCAGAACCGCATATGGTTGAGCCCGCATGACGAAACACCGTCACTTCCTTGCGACGCTGCGCCCGAAGAGATCGACGTCGCATTGGCCATCGCCCGATTTGAAGAGGTGATGGATTGGCCTGTCGTCCGGGTCGAACGGGCATGGGCAGGATTGCGGAGCTTCGCACCCGACCGGCTGCCTGTCTTCGGCGCAGACCCAGCGAGCAACAGCTTCT
>JBBATT010000093.1:0-8277 GCA_040398605.1 Chakrabartia sp. | reverse complement strand
TTTCGCCTCAATCAGGGCAGCCTGTAGCCGTTCCTGTGCTCCATCGCCCGGTTCGACACGCAAAGTGCCCGCCTGGACGTGCGCAGTAGCCATTAAGGCTATGACTGCGGCTTGCGTCGCTCTCCGTTTCATGGCGTATTCATCGCACTGACACTGGTGTAAGCCAAGAAGAAAACCGAGTTGAGGAGTCTATCGATGCGTGTTGCCCCGTTCATGATTGCCTGTGCCGCGTTGGCTGCACCGTCATTTGCCGCCGTCCCCGTCGCTGGACGCTATTACACCGATGGCAAGGACAGTATTGTCCAGATCGGGCCGTGCGGCCCGGTTGTGTGTGGGAAGATTGCCAAGATCATCAAAGGCCCGCCGGGTGGTGGACGCGCGCTCGACAGCAACAACCCTGATCCAAACCTGCGTAACCGCCCGATTGAGGGTCTCGTCATCCTGTCCGGCTTCAAGGACGCCGGTGGCGAATGGGAAGGCAAGATCTATGATCCGCGCGCGGGCAAAACCTATCGTTCCACCATGGTCAAGCAAGCCGATGGCTCTTTAAAGGTGAAAGGCTGTGTTGGCCCCTTCTGCAAGGCGGTGAAGTTTACGCCCGCCCCCTAAGGCCGCCTATTTCTTCAAGCCGATCTCGACCAGCCGCTGGACGAGAAAGTCGTTCGCGCTGATCGGGTCGGGGTAGAGATTGGGGTGATCTTCATCCACGCAGCTTGGCAGCGTTTCGATGAGAACGTCGGACGCCAGATGCAGGAAGAAGGGCATCGAATAGCGCGGAATATGGCGGCGCTCCGGCGGCGGATTGAGCACGCGGTGGATGGTCGCGGGCAGGTGATTGTTGGTCAGCCGTTCCAGCATATCCCCGCAATTAATGACCATCGCACCTTCGGGCGGCGTGATCGATAGCCAGTCACCCTGGCGGGTGAGCAGTTGCAGACCACCTTCCTCAGCGCCCAGCAACAGCGTGATCAGGTTGATATCGCCGTGTGCCCCTGCGCGAATGCCCGGTGCATCCTTGGGAATGGGCGGATAGTGCAAAAGCCGCATCACCGAATTTCCATAAGCAACCGCAGGATCAAACCAGTCCGGCGCAAGGCCAAGATCGCGCGCAATCGCAGAGAGCAGCCGGTTACCAGCCGCGTCAAAGGCCGCATACATCGCTTCAAACGTGGCGCGGAACTCCGGCAGTTCGGCGGGCCAGATATTGTCGGGCATATGGTCACGGAAACGGTGCCCGGGCGGCAGATCCCGCCCGACATG
Source organism: Chakrabartia sp. (assembly GCA_040398605.1). Taxonomy (GTDB): domain Bacteria; phylum Pseudomonadota; class Alphaproteobacteria; order Sphingomonadales; family Sphingomonadaceae; genus Aquisediminimonas. Next base: position 7,017 of record JBBATT010000093.1, on the reverse strand, counting down.
CCAGAATTCCTTCAGATCGACATGCTCGGCATCCTTGGCGATTTCCGTGCCAAAGGGTGTGTAACCCCTCTGCCCAGCAAGGTCCGATGTAAAGTAGGACCGCTTCACGTCGTCCGGCAGCTCAAACAAGAGGCGCGTCTGTTCCCACGCCTTGTCGATCAGCGCGCGGTCCACGCCGTGATCGGTGATGACGGCAAAGCCGAATGTGCGAAACGAATCCCCAAAGGCTTGGGCAAATCCGTCCGGATCATGGTCTTGGGACGCCAGAGAAAGCGTCGGCAGGTTCTTGAGAATTTCGGTCATGCCGACCGTTTAGTAAGATTGCAGGCGTTGCGCATTTGAATTCTGCGCAACGCCAAATGCGCAGATCTACTCGCCGCTGGCCGAGACCAGTTTCAACTCACCCGTTTGCGATGCCTTTTGCGACAGGCGGCCATCAACACGCGCGCCGGTTTCAATCGAGATGCTCTCATAAGACACATCGCCCGCAATGCGCGCGGACTTTTCAATGACGAGCTCTGTCGCAACAACGGCGCCCTCAATTGCACCTGCGATGGTCGCGCGCTGGGCAAGCACATTGCCCTTCACTTGGCCTGAGCCGCCAATGGTCAGCGACGCACAGGCAATGTCACCCTGCACAGCACCATCCAGATGGATGTCGCCCGATGCACTGATGTTGCCGGTGATCGACACCTCTCCACCGATGAACGACATGCTGCCGCCCGTGCGCGGTGCCGCGTCTGATTTGCTACCCCATGCCATCGCGTCTTTACTCCTGCGATTATGTCTCATGGCGGAGATGTAGGACGGGGCAGGGCGATTCGCCAAATCTGGCGCATTTTCAGCAAACTACCGCCTCTTCAACCCCTTTGGCCCTCGCGCCAGCTAAAGAATACCGCCGCCAATCGACAGGCGGATCAGGCCAATGGCGATTACGACAATATTGAGATTGCGGCCCGCCGTCTTGTCGGACGTGGCGCCGATGCCCAGACCAATCATAGCCAATGGAATGATCGCCCAGTTGGCCCAGCCCAAAAGCGGGACGAAGGCGATGGCGGCGAGGATCAAGGCGACAAAGCCGATCAGCAAGGAAATGAGGTTGCGCATGAGAGGAATGTGCGCAGCCCTGCTTGTGATTGCAAGGGGAACCAGCTTGGCGCGTCAAAGCCTTTGCCGAAAAGACATTGGCGGCCCTGATTGCGGGCGAATCATGCATCGGCAACGGCGGCTCAACAACCTGAACTGTTATTATAGACGACAAAAACCCCGCCTGAGCGCGTCGTTAACTGCGAATCTAGCGGCGTTTACCCATAATTTCCGCGCATCCGCATCGTTAGGCGCTGCATAACCATCTCCTGCTAAGGAGTTTGCCATGCGACGCGTTCTTTCCTCTCTGCTTCTCGGGGCCAGCCTGTTGGGCGTTGCTGCGTGCGGCAACGACACGCCCACAGACGCCAAGGTGGACAAGCTGGATGAGCGGCTGCTCGGCAAGGGCAATGCTGACCCGGTGTTAACAACCGCCCTAGAAGACCAGATCATGGTCGACCCCTCGCTTGCCAACATGGCGAACCGCAATGCGGTCAAAGCCGCCGACGCGCCCATGACAGCACCGGTGCCGGTTGAAACGACGGGACCAAGTGCCGCAGCCGAACGTCCGGCAAATCCGACATTGGGGCAGCTCGCGGCCAATCAGGCGTCGGCTGCGCGCGACAGGTTTGCGGGCTGCGGCCTTGATGTCGGTTATTCGATGCAATGGGCCAACCGCCTTCCGTCCGATGTCCCGCTCTATCCGCGGGCGCGGGTGGATGAAGCCGCAGGGTCCGACATGCCCGGCTGCAAGCTGCGCGCCATCACCTTCACCACGCCAGCGCCCCAGCGCGCGGTGATCGATTTCTATATCGGCCAAACCAAACGCAGCGGCTTTGCCTCCTCAACCGAGGTGAAGGGCCGCGAAACATTGGTCGGCGGCACGCGCGGCGATGGTGCGGCGTATTATGTTGTGCTGACGCCCGCCGAAGCCGGTGGCACCATCGTCGATCTGGTGCTCAACAACGGCGTCTAACCCGGCCATCGGGCTTTTGGGGCCTGATGCGAATTGGTGTATGAGGTCCATCTCGTTGCAGCGGTGGGGCTGATGATGCGCAAGTTCAAACAAGTCGATGTGTTCACGAGCCGACCTTTGTTCGGCAATCCGGTCGCGGTCGTGCTGGACGCCGACGGTCTGAGCGATGGCGACATGCAACAGTTCGCCAACTGGACGAACCTGTCGGAAACAACCTTTGTTTTACCGCCGGAAAACCCCGCCGCCAGCTACCGCGTCCGCATTTTCACGCCGCGCGCTGAGCTACCCTTTGCCGGCCACCCGACATTGGGCACAGCCCATGCGGTGCTGGAGGCAGGCATCGCGCAGACACGCAACGGCAAGCTTATTCAGGAATGTGCGGTCGGTCTGGTCGAAGTCAGCGCGGGGGACACCGGATTGTCCTTCCGGCTGCCACGCTATGCCGCGTCACCTGCCGAAGACGCCGACGCAATCATTGCGGCCATTGGCGGCCCTTCAGTCGTGAGCGCACCGCCACAGGTGCTGGACGTCGGGCCACGCTGGGTCATTGCGGAAATGGCCTCGGTGGAGGCCGTCGCCCATCTGGACCCGGATCTGACAGCACTCGCCGCCTATGACCGGCGGCATGGCACGACGGGCCTCACCGTCTTTGCCAGTGGCGACGGCGGCACGCTCGTCCGCTCTTTCGCCCCGGCCGACGGCATTGCCGAAGACCCTGTGTGTGGCAGCGGTAATGGCGCGGTTGCCGCCTACCGCCTGCTTGCCGGACAGATTGGCAATGGCGACCGCTATATTGCGTCGCAAGGGCTGCAGATCGGACGGGACGGCTATGTCCATATCCGCGTCGACGGCCAAGACATCCATGTCGGCGGCCAATGCGTGACCTGCATCACAGGAACGCTGGCCCTGTAGCGCTCAGCGCCAAGTGCGGCTAAGGCAGCAATATGCATCCATTAATTCCTGTTATGGCCGGAGGCGCGATTGGCGCTGCGGCACGCTATCTGGCCGTTGCTGCCCTTGGCTGGCGCGGCGGATGGCCGCTGGGCACATTTGTCGTCAACCTTGTCGGCGGCTTCCTGATGGGGTTGCTTGCAGCCCTCGTCCTGAAAGGCAGTGCGTCGGAGACGACCCGCCTTTTTGTCGGCGTCGGCATCCTTGGCGGCTTCACGACCTTTTCAGCGTTCAGCCTTGAAGGCTTTCACATGATCGAACGCGGCCAATGGGGCGTGGCGGCGCTGTACGCCGGTGCCTCTGTCATCGGATCGATTGCAGCTCTGGCGGTCGGATTCGGGCTGGTACGCGCATGACCGATCAGGTTCGCCAATTCACCGTCGATGCCGAAGATGACGGCATCCGTCTGGACCGCTGGTTCAAGCGCCATTTGCCCGACGCCAGCTTTAACGCGGTGTCGCGCTGGGCCCGCACCGGCCAGATCCGCATTGATGGCAAGCGCGCGACCCCGGGTGACCGGATCGAGGCCGGCCAGCAAATCCGCGTCCCTCCGGCAGACCCTGTCACCGTCGCCAAGACAGCGGCCAAGCCCAAGAAGGAACGCCCGCGCCTGAGCGAAGATCAGGAAGCCTTTGCCGACAGCTTGGTCATCTATCGCGATAAATCCGCGCTTGTGCTCAACAAGCCGCCGGGGCTCGCGACGCAGGGCGGCACCAAGACGACCGAGCATGTCGATGGTCTCCTCGACGGGCTTTGGTTTGATGGCGAACAGCGGCCCAAGCTGGTACACCGGCTGGACAAGGACACATCGGGCGTCCTGCTGGTGGCCCGCACCGCACGTGCAGCCGCCGCCTTTTCCAAAAGCTCTTCCAGCCGCACTGCGCGCAAGGTCTATTGGGCGATCATCGTTGGTGTGCCCTCCATCGAAGACGGCATGATCGAGCTGCCGCTCGCCAAGCAGCCGGGCTCCGGTGGTGAGAAGATGCAGGTGGATCAAAAGGAAGGCGCACCGGCGCGCACCCGCTACCGCGTGATTGACCGCGCCGGCAACAGCGCCGCCTGGGTGGAGCTTCAGCCCTATACAGGCCGCACCCACCAGTTGCGCGTCCATATGGCCGCCATCGGCCACCCCATTGTCGGCGACGGCAAATATGGCGGGCGCGAGGCGTTTCTCACCGGTACGATCAGCCGCAAAATGCACCTCCACGCGCGCCGCTTGCGCGTCGACAGCCCCGAAGGTGGGCAGGTGGATGTCTTTGCCGATCTGCCGCAGCACTTTATCGACACCATCGCCAATCTGGGCTTCACGCAGGAAGATGGCGATGCGCTGACGCTCGATGAAGCGAAGTTCGGCGAAACGCCCGAAGGCAAGAAGCGCGCTGTTGCCCAAAAGGCGAAGGCCGCCCGCAAGGAACGTAAAGGCGAACGGCGCGGACGTGCCGTCGCGAACTCGGAACGTCCGGCCGGTAAAGGTGCGAGCAAGGGTCCGAGCAAAGGCCGGGGTGAAGGCCGAAGCGAAGGGAAACCCGCCCGCCCTGCCGCCAAGGGCCGCAGCGATGCCCGTTCACCCGGCAAGCCCGTCCGCGCTTCTACACGAGCACCGTCACGCGCTCCGGCACGTGGCAAGCCTTCCGCCCCGGCGCGCCCAAAGAAGAAATAACCGATGCACCCTGCCGCAATGTCCGGCCCCACCATCAACCGCCTTGCTTTGTTTGATTGCGACGGCACGCTTGTCGACAGCCAGCACAATATCGTGATGTGCATGAACGATGCCTTTGGCCGCGCAGGCCTCGCCGCCCCAGCTCGGGAGGCGACCAAGCGCATTGTCGGCCTCAGCCTTTTGCCCGCCATGCAGGCGCTTTTGCCTGAGGCCGAGCACGCTCTGCACGTTCAACTGGCGGAAGATTATAAAACCGCCTTTCACCGCCTGCGCCATGACGGGCTGGTGGAGGAGCCTTTGTTCGACGGCATCGCCGAGGCGCTGGACGCGCTGGAGGCGGAGGGCTGGCTGCTTGGCGTGGCCACCGGCAAGTCGGATCGCGGGCTTGATCTGTGTCTCAAGCATCATGGCCTTCGCCACCGGTTCGTGACGCTACAGACGGCAGACCGGCATCCGTCCAAGCCGCACCCGTCGATGGTGCATGAAGCCATGGCCGACGCCGGGGCGACGCCCGCGACAACTGTTATGATCGGCGACACAAGCTTTGACATGGCAATGGGGGTTGCAGCCGGTGCCCGGTCGCTGGGCGTCGATTGGGGCTATCACGGCGTCGATGATCTGCTGGACGCGGGCGCTTTCCACATCGCATCCCACCCCGCGCATATATTGGAGGTCTTAAGATGAGCCCGGAAGAAGAACAGGCCCGCACGCGCTTTGGCCTTCTCAATCTCGTTCGCTTCTCAGGCGTCGCGCTCGTTTTTGCAGGCATCGCCAATGTCGCGGGAAAACTGCTGCCCGATCTCGCCCCATGGTTTGGCTATATCCTTGTCTTTCTTGGCATTTTTGAATTCTACACGCTGCCCGTCCTGCTCAAGCGGCATTGGACAGGGCCGAAAAAATGAGGCGCTTTTACAAGGACGTCGTCGTCTCTGAAGACAAGGGCATCCTGCTCGACGGGCGTCCGGTCAAGACACCGGCCCGCGCCGCACTTCTTCTGCCCAATGACCCGCTCGCCAATGCGGTCGCAGAAGAATGGCGCGCGCAAGGCGAAGAGATCGACCCCCATTCCATGCCCTTTACCGGCCTTGCCAATGCCGCGATTGACCGTGTGGCCGCCAACCCCCACGCCTTCGCCGCCGGCCTTGCCCAATATGGCGAGACCGAATTGCTCTGCTATCGCGCAGAAAGCCCGCCCGAACTGATCGTGCGGCAGGCAGAGCGGTGGGACCCCCTGCTCGATTGGGCCAAGGCCCAGTACGACGTCTCCTTCACCTGCGTCACCGGGATCATGCACCAACCTCAGCCCATGGCGACGCTGCTGCGGCTTGGCGATGCCATCGCTGCGGCCAACCCCTTTGCGCTGGCCGCACTCTCCCCCATCGTCACGATTGGCGGATCGCTCGTGCTGGCGCTGGGCGTCTATGAAGAGGCGGTGCTGCCCCATGACGCCTTCGACCTCGCCCATCTTGATGAGCTGTGGCAGGCGGAACTCTGGGGCGAGGATGACTTTGCGCTGGCGACCCGCGCCGCCCATCGACGCGACTTTATCGCGGCGTGCCAGTTCCTCGAATTGCTGCGGGCGGCGTAATCTCTGTGTCGTCATCCTGAACTTGTTTCAGGATCCATGTCGTGCACTTTGTGCCGTGCGCCAACCGTCGAGAATGTGACCGCGATTGAGGCATGGATGCTGAAACAAGTTCAGCATGACGCGTTTAAGGCGCTCAGTCCTTCACCGACTTGGTCAGGCCACGCACAAAGCCGATCAGACCGGTCTGGCGGCTGCGCTTCAGGCGTTCGGCATCAAGGATCGATTTAACGTGGCGGAAGCAGGCGTCTGCATCATCATTTACGAGCACATAGTCATAGCCGTCCCAATGGCTGATTTCCGCACTGGCGCGCGACATGCGGCCTTCGATGACCTCGTTGGTGTCCGTCCCGCGTGAGCGCAGGCGGCGCTCCAACTCTTCCATCGACGGCGGGAAGATGAAGACGCGGATAACGTCGCCACCGGCCTGCTGGTAAAGCTGCTGCGCGCCCTGCCAGTCGATATCGAACAGCACGTCACGGCCTTCGGACAGCGCCTTTTCAACAGGGCCACGCGGTGTGCCATAGCGGTTGCCAAAGACGTGCGCCCATTCCAGAAAATCGTTGTGGGCCACCATTTCGCGAAACTGGTCAATATTGACGAAGTGATAGTCCTTGCCGTCCACTTCACCGGGACGCGGAGGGCGCGTCGTAGCGGAAACGGACATCTCCAGCCCGGGATCGGACGCCAGAAGCTTGCGCGAGATTGTCGATTTCCCCGCCCCCGAGGGCGAGGACACGATGAAGAGGATGCCGCGCC
>JBBATT010000092.1:0-8324 GCA_040398605.1 Chakrabartia sp. | reverse complement strand
CCTCGGCCTGACCTATGCCGATACAAGCTATGCCGACAATTTGTTTGGCAACACCAACATCACCAACACAACGGGCTCGCTCTCCCCGGCCTTCTTCCAACTGCCGGGTGCGCGCATGTCCAACTCAGCCCAGTTGGTGACGACAGGGGCGGTCACCTGGACGCCGGAGATTGGCAGCAGCGGCATGACCGGCCTTGCCTATGTTGATTTCCGCAACACCAGTGATCTCAACACCGGGTCAGACCTCGACTTTGAAAAGGCGCAGGATGGCTACACGATCGTCAATGCGCGCGTCGGTGTGCACGGGGCGGACAATCGCTGGGGCGTCGAACTTTGGGCGCAGAATGTGTTCAATGTTGATTACCAGCAGATCGCGTTTGACGTGCCGCTTCAGGGCAGTGGAACAACCAATGGCGTCCTTCAGGGGCAGGCCGGCTCATCAAGCCAGCTTTACGGCGCCTTCTTGGGTGAACCACGCACCTATGGCGTGACCGTTCGTCACAAGTTCTGATCTGATCGGGACTTTGGTTTGAAAAGGGCCCGCTCCGGACATCCGGGGCGGGCTTTTTCGTTAACGCCGCCGGGTCGCCGCGCGCGCTATGGTGATCATCTCGGCATCGGCGAGAAGCTCGCCTGCACTGCCTGAGGATTTCAGCGCCCGTTCGGTCTTGAGAATGCGGTCGGCCAAGATGGCCAGACGGTCGCTTGTCCAGCGGCCTGTCTGATCTGTGATGGCGGGCTTTTCCTTAAAGAAAATCGCCTTGCCACGGGCTTCAACGGCGTCCGCAGGGGAGCGACCGGCATCGACCTCCTTGCGCAAGCCAGCAAGCAGGACGGTGCGTTTGAACAGCGCCCGCAGAACGGGGATGCCTGACAGGCCGGATTGGGCAAGCTTGGCAAGTTCAGAGGCGGCCCGGTCGGGATGGCCGCTCATCACGCCGTCCACCACGCGGGAAAGCTCGCCTTCAATGTTTTCTGCGCTGATGGCGGCATAGTCTTCCACGCCTGCTTCGGCAGGGCGGTCGGGCGCGGCATCAAGGAACAGGGCGAGCTTTTCAATTTCCTGCGCCATCACGGCACGGTCATTGCTGCACGCAGCAGGCAGTGCCCGGCACAGATCGCGCGACAGCCGCAGCCCGGCCTCCCGGCCCAAGGCATCGGCGATTTGGAGGAGTGCCGCGGGCTTTGGTTCATAGCTTTGATGGGCAAGGGCGATCTTGCTGTCGAGCACAAGCTTGACCAGTGCCGAGGTCGGCCGCAGCGCACCGGCGATGGCCACCACTGGGTTGCCGGCAACGGAGGCTTCGAGCAGCCCTTGCACGGCTGTGACGATATCATCGGTCGCGGGCTGGATGCGAATCCAGCGTTTGCCACCAAACATCGAAATGCTCGCCGCTTCATCAAGCAGACGCGACGGATCAGATTTCAGGTCGGACGATTCAAGGTCAATGCGCTCAGCATCCGCCCCCATGGCGCGTTCCAGCCGGCGGGCGAGGGCTGCTGACCCGGCTTCATCGGGACCGTAGAGCAGGAAAAAGCGAAAACGCGCGTCAGCGGCATCAAGCGCACGCGGGGTTTCTGTATCGGTGCCTTTCACTTGGGCTGTGGCGATGCCGTCGCCTGTTGCGCCAGCCGCGCCACGATCTGATCGGCTACGATATCGCTCAGCCGTTCCAACGCCGTGTTCTCAGCAGCGACGGTCGCATATTCAGAGGACACAACGTCAATGCCAGCGTCCGAACCCGCCGTGGCGTCCAGCAGCACTGTATCGCTGGCCAGGTCGACAAGCTTGTAGCGCGCGCGCAGCGTCCGGCGTTCGCGCGTCACGACGTCGTCACGCCGCACGCCAAAGCCAGTGATCTGATCATCCAGTTCAACGTCCAGCCGGTAGCGCTTTTGCCCTTCGGCGACGGCGCCAAAGCGCCGCAGCAGCGAATCGCGCATCAGCCAACCGGCCTTGCCCGGAATGGCTGCCACTTTGACAGCGCCGAGCAACTGGCCCGCCGCCCCTTGTCCGCCACCGCTGTAAAGCGGCTTCAGCCCGCAGGCGGTCAGAAGCAACGCAAAGAGGAGGACGGCAAAACGGCTCATGCGACGATGTTAACGAGGCGGCCGGGCACGACAATGACTTTCTTCGGAGTCGCCCCATCCAGCGTGCGGATGATCTTGTCCGATGCCAGGGCCAGCGCCTGAAGCGCGTCCTTGTCCATGTCTTTGGCAACCGTCAGTGTATCGCGCAGCTTGCCATTGACCTGCACGGCGATGGTGACTTCATCATCGACCAGCAAGGCAGGGTCATGGTCCGGCCAAGGTTGGGTGGAGACGAGACCCGCACCGCCCATATGCGCCCAGCCTTCTTCGGCCAGATGCGGCAACATGGGGGCGATGAGACGCGCAAGGGTGCGGATCGCGGTGGTGCGCGATGCCGATGGTGCGGCTTTTTCAATCGCGTTCACCAGTTCGTGCACCTTGGCGACGGCCTTGTTGAAGGTCAGCGCCTCGATGTCGACCGCAATGCCGGCAATGGCTTTGTGCAGCAGCTTGTCGATGGCTTTGTCTTCGCCGGTCGCGTCTTCAATCGTGTCGAACAAACGCCAAATGCGGTTGACGAAGCGCCAAGTGCCTTCAATGCCGCTTTCCGACCATTCCAGATCGCGTTCCGGCGGGCTGTCGGACAGCATGAACCAGCGCACGGCATCAGCGCCGTATTGATCAAACATCGGATCGGGGTCGACGACGTTTTTCTTGGATTTGGACATCTTCTCGATGCGGCCAACCTCAATGTCCTGCCCAGTAGAACGAAGCGTTGCACCAATGGCAGTCCGATTTATCTCATCTGGCGAGTGGTAAACTAGGCGTGAGGACCCCGTCGTTATTGAGCCATCTTGGCTGATGGAACGCTCTGAACTGTAATACGACTCATGCGTCACCATGCCCTGTGTGAAGAGCGCAGCGAACGGCTCTGTGATGCCAATCTTGCCAATCCGTTCCAGCGCGCGCGTCCAGAAACGGGCGTAGAGCAAATGCAGAATCGCATGTTCAATGCCGCCAATATATTGGCCGACCGGCAGCCAAGCTTCGGCCTCTTCCCGGTCAAACGGCTTGTCATCGGGCTGGCTGGCAAAGCGGATGAAATACCAGCTGGAATCGGCAAAGGTGTCGAGCGTGTCGGTCTCGCGCCGCGCCGGTTCCTTGCAGTTCGGGCACAGCACATTCTTCCACGTCGGATGCCGGTCGAGCGGATTGCCCGGCACGTCGAACGTCACGTCTTCCGGCAGCTTCACCGGCAATTGGCTGCGCGGCACCGGCAGCACGCCGCAGAAATCGCAATGGATAATGGGGATGGGCGTGCCCCAATAGCGCTGGCGGGAGACGCCCCAATCGCGCAGGCGGTATTGCGTCTGGCCTTCGCCCCAGCCTTCAGCTCCCGCCTTGGCGATGACGGCAGCCTTGCCGTCGTCCACGGTCATGCCGTTGAGCCAATGCGAATTTACGATGCGGCCCGGCCCTGTATAGGCAACGTCGCCTTCAAACGTGCTGTCTTCGTTGTCGCCCTCAGCGACCACACGGCGCACAGGCAGGTCATATTTGCGCGCAAAATCAAGGTCGCGCTGGTCATGCGCGGGGCAGCCGAAGACCGCGCCTGTGCCATAATCCATCAGCACAAAGTTCGCGACATAGACGGGCAAATGCCAAGCCGGATCAAGCGGATGCTCAACCGACAGGCCGGTGTTGAAGCCGCGCTTTTCAGCGGTTTCGATTTCGGCTGCGGTCGTGCCGCCCTTTTTGCAGTCGGCGATAAAGTCCTGAAGCCGCGGGGCATTTTCTGCGAGCGCCTGCGCCAAGGGGTGTTCCGCTGCGATGGCGACAAAGCTTGCGCCAAACAGCGTGTCGGGCCGCGTGGTGAACACGTCGATGCCGTCATCCCCGCCGACCAGATTGAAGGTCAGGTTCAGGCCCTGGCTCTTGCCGATCCAGTTTTCCTGCATCAGCCGGACCTTTTCGGGCCATTGGTCGAGCGTCTCGAGGCCTTCCAAAAGCTCATCGGCAAAATCAGTGATCTTGAGGAACCACTGGTTGAGCTTCTTCTTTTCAACCAGCGCGCCGGAGCGCCAGCCGCGCCCGTCGATCACCTGTTCATTGGCGAGCACGGTCATGTCGACCGGATCCCAATTGACGGTCGATTCCTTGCGGTAGACGAGGCCAGCTTTGTACATATCGAGGAACAGCGCCTGCTCCTGCCCATAATAATCAGGCTCGCAGGTCGAAAGCTCACGCGTCCAGTCAATGGCGAGGCCAAGGCGCTTGAGCTGCTTCTTCATCGCTTCGATGTTGGAGCGCGTCCAGTCGCCGGGATGGACTTTCTTTTCCATCGCGGCATTTTCAGCGGGCATGCCAAAGCTGTCCCAGCCCATGGGGTGGAGCACGGCATGGCCGGTCATCCCCTTATAGCGGGCCAGCACATCGCCCATCGTATAATTGCGGACATGGCCCATATGGATGCGCCCGCTGGGATAGGGGAACATCTCCAACACATAGGCCTTGGGGCGCGGGTCGCTGGCGGGCGGGGCGGTGAAGACGCCGGTCTCCTCCCAAATCTTCTGCCAATGGCCATCGGCCTTGAACGGGTTGAAGCGCGTGCTCATAAGATCAACAGCCTGAATTTGGGGCAAGAGTGTCCCGCTCAATAGCGGTCACATCCCACGTGTAAATGCACAACGCAGGACCATGGGGCCGACGGGGAAGCGAAATTTAGCCTGTGATGGCGGCGCGGCGGAGGTCGCGGGCCTTGGTGAGGATGATTTCCTCAAGCTTCTGGATGGTTGCGGCCTGAACCGGCGCATCTACCCATGTCCCATTCTGGTTGATCTGGCGGCTGCCTGCGACCCGCATGGCATCGGCGCGCAAATCCTGATCGAGAATGGAGACAGTGAGCTTCATCCGCTCACCCGGATTATTCGGGTTGGAATACCAATCGGTCACGATGACGCCGCCGTTCGAATCGGCCTGCAGCAAGGGCATGAAGGACAGGGTATCGAGCGTGGCGCGCCACAGATAGGCGTTGACGCCAATCGTGGTGACCTTGGACGCGGCGATATCTGCCTTTTTGCGTGCGCTTTCCTTATTCTTGCCGCCGCCGAGTCCCTTGGACAGGTCTCCCTTCACCCAAGAGCAGGCAGGCAGTGCCACGAGGAGCGAAAGAGCAGTGACAGCGGAAAAAGTGCGACGCATGAAAATCCTCGTGAAAACGCGGGCCAACTGGGGCCGCGTTATAGGCGGATTGCCCGTCTCCGCAAGGTGGAGACGCGTCAGGTTGTTGAAGTCTTGCAACACGCACGCCATATTTGTCGTGCAGGTGAGAAAAGCCCCCTGATTCTGGTAGGGGGATGATTATCTTTGTGCCATGGGAAGAAACATGAAGACTCGGGGGGGCAAGATTAGTTTGATAAGCGCGGCGGCCGCTGCGCTTTGTCTCTCTTTGTCTCCAGCGATCGCCACCAGCCTTCAGTCGGGCGGCCCCAAGCAAATTACCATTTCCCGTTCTGGTTTTGGCAGCTTCACGCCGGCGGCCGCTGATCCGAAGCTGGCTGCTGCCTTTGCCCGCGGCATGGCCACGACAAGCGGCTTCCGCTTTACGCCCGCCAGTTCTGGATCAAAGGCCAACCGCAAGGTGACAGTCGCGGTCCGCGCCCGGACGACAGAGATGTCGCCGTCCTCAGATCGTCCTGCCAATTCAACCGCGCTGCTGAATGTCGCCCCCGTCGCCTATAATCTGGGCGTGTCGGTGGGCTGGAAACGCTTTGCGATTTCGGGTGATGTGGCGACGGCGGATCTGGGCCTTGCCCAGGGGCGTCGTCAGGCCGCCGATGTTGGTTTGAGCTACACAGTCAAGAAATGGACCACCCGCGTCCAGTTGGCGGCCGAACGTCCCGTGGGGGCAGAGCCTCGGATCGTTGATTCGGGTGAAAGCGTCGCTGTTGACTTTGGCGGCTCCTATAGTCTGAACCGCAATATCGCTGTGACAGCGGGCGTCCGCTACAAATCGGAACGCAACAACCGCCTGGAAGCCTTGCAGGACAACCGCCGCGACAGCCAAGCGGTGTATCTCGGCACAGCGTTCCGCTTCTAAGGCGCGCCGCGTCTAGCTGCTCCTGACGGTGAGCCCGTCAATTGCGGCCCATCCATAAATGCCTGTCCGTCTCAGCGCCTTGAACCGTGCGCGTGTCATGCCGCCCAGCGCAATGACGGGCTGCTTTGCCAGACGGGTGAAATTGGCGAGACGCCGGGTGCCCATGCCCTTCTGGCCGGGATGGCTGCGGGTCGCGAAAATCGGCGATACGAAAAGAAGCTGGGCGCCCGCCCGTTCCGCAGCGCGCATTTCCACAAGCGAATGGACAGGGGCCGTCACGGCCACCCTATGGCGGCCATGGCTGCCGTCCGCCCCCCAAGATCGGGCCAGGCGCACTGGCCCTGCCAGCAGCAGCACATGTCCATTCCGCCTCGCGATGACCTGAATAGACTGAAACAACGCCCGGCGTTCCGTCTCCGGTGTCGTATAATGGCGGAAGATAATGCCCGAACCCCTGGGCAGCGCCCGCACGGCATCGATCAGGCCTGCGCCTAAACGTTCATCCGTCATCAGCCAGATGCGGGGTAAAGCTTGGGTGGAGGGGCAGTGGCGCTTTGGCATTGCCGCCCCTATAGCGCGGCCATGACGACCGACGCAAAGCACCGCTTGACCGATGTCCGCGCAGAGATGGCAAAGGCTGCCAAAACGGCTGCCCGCACGCCTGCAGACATTGCCCTGATTGCCATTTCAAAGACGCAGGATGCCGACGCCATCCGTCCCCTGATCGAAGCCGGCCAACGCCTGTTCGGCGAAAACCGTGTGCAGGAAGCGCAAGGCAAATGGCCGGACCTGATCGCACAGACGCCCGATATCGAACTGCATCTGGTCGGCCAACTGCAATCCAATAAGGCCGAAGATGCGCTGCGCCTGTTCGACGTCATCCATTCGGTCGACCGTGGCTCGCTCATTGAGGCGCTGGGCAAGGCGCAGGTAAAGACCGGTCGGGCGCTGCGCTATTTCCTGCAGGTGAACATCGGGGAAGAAGATCAAAAGGGTGGCTGTGCGGCCATTGAAGTGCCGAACCTATTGGCCGCCGCCCGTGCAGCTGGCCTTGATATTGTGGGCCTGATGGCCGTGCCGCCTGCCGACACCGAAGCCGCCCCCTATTTCGCGTTGCTTGCCAAGATCGCGCGGGACAATGGGTTGGTGCAGCTGTCCATGGGCATGTCGGGGGACTTTGAAGCGGCAATCATGCTCGGCGCGACGCATGTCCGCATCGGCACGGCTTTGTTTGGAGCACGCTGATGCGGTTTGACGGGATCATCTTCGATTTTGACGGCGTGCTTATTGAGAGCGAGCATGTCAGTACGCTCCACATCTCCAAAGTGCTGACGGCGCTTGGCCATCCGACAAGCTATGCAGAAGCGCACACGCAGTTCGTCGGTGTCGGCGGCCCTGCCTTTGTTGAGGCGGTGGGCAATTGGATTGGTGGCCCGATACCGGAGGCTTTTTTTGAAGCGCGCAAGGCAGAAGATGCCCGCGTGATGGATGAAGGGCTCGATGCTGTCGACGGCGCGGTCCGCTTTGTCGAATCTCTGCCCCTGGGCTTTCCACGGGCGATTGCCTCATCGAGCACGTCGCATTGGATCCGCACGCACTTGGCGCATCTGGGCCTGACGGGCGCCTTTGGCGATCACATCTATTCGGGCCGCGAACATGTGACGCGGGGCAAGCCTGCGCCGGACATTTATCTCCATGCCGCCAAGGCAATAGGGATCGATATCGCACGCGCAGTGATCATCGAGGATTCGCCTGTGGGGGCGACAGGTGCGGTTGCATCAGGCGCGTTCGTCATCGGGCTGGCGGCGGGTCGCCACTGTGCGGATGGCCATGCGGGGCTCCTGCTGGACAAGGGCGTCCATGCGGTTGCGCATAGTTTTGATGAGGTGACCGCGCTGCTCGTTTAAAGCGCGTGGCCCGTTCGGTCGCGCTTGGTGTCCAGATAGCGAGCATTGTGCGGATTGGGTGGCAGCTTGTGCGGAACCCGCTCGATCACGTCCACACCTTCACCAACAAGCCGAGCGACCTTTTCCGGGTTGTTGGTGAGCAGTCGAATTCGATCCTGCCCCAGCAGCTTCAGCATCCGTGAGGCCACTGAAAAATCACGCGCATCAATGGCAAAGCCCAGCCGCGTGTTGGCGTCGACCGTATCGAAGCCCTGATCCTGCAATGCATAGGCGCGCAGTTTGTTGAT
>JBBATT010000091.1:0-8344 GCA_040398605.1 Chakrabartia sp. | reverse complement strand
AAGTTCCCCTTCATCGGCAACGGCAAGGCCATCGCGCTGGGTGAGGCCGAAGGCTTCATCAAGACGGTTTTCGATGACGCGACCGGAGAATTGCTCGGCGCGCACATGATCGGCGCGGAAGTGACTGAGCTGATCCAAGGCTACACCATCGGCAAGCAGGCCGAACTGGTGGAGCAAGACTTCATGCAAACCGTCTTCCCGCACCCGACGCTGAGCGAAATGATGCATGAAAGCGTGCTGGGGGCGTACGGGAAGGCGCTGCACTTCTGATTGAACAGCGATGCGCAGAATGGCAGGGCGTCATTGCGAGGAGCGGAGCGACGCGGCAATCCAAGTGCCGCTGGATTGCGTCGCTCCGCTCGCAATGACGAACGCCTCCTAATTGGGACTCAAATGATGGCCAAAGGCACCCAAGACTTCACGCCCGATCCGCGTAACGAGAATATCCTGATCAACGTCAACGGCGTGCTCACCCCGCGCGCGCAGGCGGTGGTGTCGGTGTTCGACAGCGGCTTCATGCTGGGCGATGGCGTGTGGGAAGGCATCCGCGTCCACAATGGCCGCATGGCGTTTCTGGCCGAGCATCTCGACCGGCTGTGGGAAGGTGCCAAGGCCATTGCGATGGACATCGGCATCTCGCGCGAAGAGATGGTCCGCCGCCTTTATGAAACCATCGACGCCAATAAGATGGAGGCCTGCCACATCCGGCTGATGGTCACGCGCGGCGTGCGTTCCACGCCCTATCAGGACCCGCGTGTCGTCGTGTCGCCCGCAACCATCGTCATCATCGCAGAGCATAAAGAACCGCATGTTGAGGTGATCGAAAAGGGCATCACGCTCTTCACCGTCCACGTCCGGCGCGGCGATCCGGCGGTGCAGGACCCCAAGCTCAATTCTCACTCCAAGCTCAACTGCATCACCGCCTGCATTCAGGCGACCGAGGCGGGCGCGAACGAGGGGCTAATGCTCGACCCGCACGGCTTTGTCGCGACGTGTAATTCAACGCACTTCTTCATCGTGCGCAAGGGCGAGGTCTGGACCTCCACCGGCGACTATTGCTTAGGCGGCATCACGCGCGGCAACGTCATCCGCATCTGTCGTGAGGAAGGCATTCCGGTGTTCGAGAAGAACTTCTCGCTGACCGAAGTTTACGGCGCAGAAGAAGCGTTTGTGACCGGCACCTTTGCAGGCGTCGTGCCTGCGCACACGATTGACGGGCGCATCATCAGCACCGGGCGTGGGCCGATGGTGGAGCGCTTGCAGGGCCTCTACAAGAAGCTGGTCGAGCGCGATATCGCTCAGGGTGCACAACGCGCATGACCCGTCATTGCGAGAAGCGCAGCGACGTAGCAATCCAGCAGCCCGGCTGGCCATCTGGATTGCTTCGCTGCGCTCGCAATGACGGGTGGGTTGAATGACCGTCCGCGCCGCCCCAGTCCGCATTGCCCCCATCCGGATTGCGATGTGGTCGGGGCCGCGCAACATCTCAACCGCGATGATGCGCAGCTTCTCCGCGCGCGCCGACACTGCCGTTACAGATGAGCCTTTCTATGGCGCCTATCTGAAGGCGACCGGAGAGCGCCACGCCATGGCAGACGAGATCATCGCCGATATGGACTGCGACTGGCATTCGGTGGCCCACACGATGCGCGGGGATGTGCCGGACGGAAAGGCCGTCTGGTATCAAAAGCACATGTCGCACCATATGGAAGGGCCGGTTAGCATTGAGGACTTTCCTGACCACATCCACGTCTTCCTGATCCGTGACCCCGATCTGATGGTTGCCAGCTACGCGCAGAAGAACGAGTTGAAGGACGCCGCCCAACTCGGCTTTGCGCGACTGGTGGACTATCACGACCGCGTGTCACAGCTTCTGGGGCGGCCTGCGCCTGTGGTCGATAGCAACCGGCTGCTGGCCGATCCCGAAGGCAAGCTCCGCGCGCTGTGCGCCGCCATCGGGATCGACTGGGATCCAGCAATGCTGCGCTGGCCCAAAGGGCCGCACCCCGCCGACGGCATCTGGGCATCGCATTGGTATAATGCCGTCTGGAACAGCGACAGCTTCGGCCCGCCAACTGCACGCTCGGTGCTGACCGGCGATCAGCAGCGCATCGCGGAGGAGTGTCGGGCGAGTTATGAGGCGCTGGCGCGCTACTGCGTGTGAGGGCTGCGCGATTGCACTCCCCCAACCCCTCCCGCTTGCGGGAGGGGAGCAAGACTTGCCGAGCCTGCGAGGCTTAGTCGTCGCGGGGAGGGGCCGGGCATCACCACACCCCTTGCCAATCGGCGCGTCGCCTGTCAGCAATCAGTCATGAAAACAGCTCTTTATTCGCTTCTCGCGACCGCCGCCCTTACCGCCCCTCTTGCCGTGCAGGCGCAGGATGGGCCGGTCACTTATGTGGCCGCCGCCCATATGGTCGATGTGCTGACGGGCAAGGTCGTCGACTATCCGCTGATCTCTATACAGAATGGCCGCATCGTCGGGATTGCGGACAGCCGGACGGTTAAGCTGTCGGCCAACGCAAAGGTCATCGATCTGGGCAATAAGACGTTGCTGCCGGGGCTGATCGATATGCACGTCCATCTCGACAGTCTGGCCGAAGTCGGCGGCTATAACGGCCTGCAATATACTGACAGCTTCTGGTCGATGGTCGCGGTGAAGAATGCGCAGGACATGCTCAACGCCGGTTTCACCACGGTGCGCAATGTCGGCTCCAGTAATCGTGACGACATCGGCCTGAAGCAGGCAATTGACGAAGGTTATGCCAAAGGCCCGCGCATTGTGCCGGCAGGCTATGCCATTGGCGCCACCGGCGGGCATTGCGATTCCACCTTCCTGCCGCCCAGCCTTGAAAAGCCCGTCGAAGGCGTGGCCGATGGCGAGGAAGGCCTGCGCTATCAGGTCCGTCGCCAGCGCAAATATGGCGCAGAGGTGATCAAGGTGTGCGCCACCGGCGGCGTCTTTTCCCGCAACACAGAACCCGGCCAGCAGCAGCTTTCGGAAAATGAACTGCGCGCCATTGCTGACGAAGCGCACCAATGGGGGCTGCGGGTCGCCGCGCACGCCCACGGCGCCTCAGGCATCAGGACCGCGATCAAGGCAGGCATCGACACGATCGAGCATGCGAGCCTTGTTGACGATGAAGGCATTAAGCTGGCCGTCGCGCGCAAGCAGCCCGTCTGGTTTTCGATGGACATTTACAACACGGACTACACCCAGTCTGAAGGCGCAAAGAACGGCGTGCTGGAAGACAATCTGCGCAAGGACCGGGAGATCGGACAGCTTCAGCGCGACAACTTTAAGAAAGCCTTCAAGGCGGGCGTCCGCATGGTCTTCGGGTCTGATGCCGGGGTGATGCCGCACGGTTTGGTCGGCGGTCAGTTCAAGGTCATGGTGCAATATGGCATGACACCGATGGACGCCATTCAGGCCGCGACGCGCAACGCCGCTGAAGCCTTGGGCCGGGAAAAGGATGTCGGCGCCATTGCGGTTGGCCGATATGCCGACATGATCGCGGTGGACGGTGATCCGCTGGCCGATGTGCGCGAACTGGAAAGCGTCGACGTCGTCATCAAGGGCGGCGAACTGGTCAAATCGCCGCAATGAGCAACAGCGGGGGCGCATTCGCGACATCATTGTTCCCTGGCCTCGTCCTGATGGCGGCCGCGCTGCTGATCGGGCTGGCAGTGGTGTGGTTTGGGATTGGCGGACCGGTGGAAGCCGATGCCCTGCGGGCCATGGCGCTGCGGGAGGGGCGGTCCCCCGATTGGCTGATTTCGCTATTTCAGGGGATCACCTGGGCGGGCGATGCCTCACAACGCTCCATCCTCATGATCGCGGCGGGCGGCTGGCTGCTCTGGACGCAGCGTGTGCGTGCTGCCCTGGTCATGGTCATCTTCCCTTCTGTGGCAGGGGCAACGTCGAGCATCCTGAAACAGCTTTACGCCCGCGCGCGGCCCGATGTGGTTCCGCATCTGGACACGTTCGGCAACCTCTCATTCCCCAGCGGCCATGCGACCAATGCAATGGCGATCCTGCTGCTGGCTGCCCTGTTGTTGCCGTCGCGCCACCGGACTCTGTGGATCACCTTGGCCATCGCGGGCGGCCTCGCTGTTGGCCTTTCCCGCAATCTGCTCGGCGTGCATTGGCCAAGCGACGTGGTGGCCGGATGGCTTTGGGGTGCAGGCCTTGCGCTGACCGGATATGCAACGGCGAAGCGTTTAGGTGACACAAAACGCTAAATCCGTTACAAATGACCCAAAATGGGAATTAATAACGCCAATATGGCATTGACGGAATATTAACCCGATTTAATCTCGACCCCAGTCCGTTGGATTCGCGGGGAACGGCGCGTCTGGCGGGATACACTTAAATCAGGGGAAGAAAATGCGACCCACAACCAAGTTTATGCTCGCCCTTTCGGTGAGCGCCGCCTTTGCATTGCCGCAGGCCGCGATGGCGCAAAAGACTGTTTCCGGCGGCTCCGGAGACATGAGTTGGACAGCGTCACAGCGCCTCATCGGCCAAACGTCAACGTCGACAGTCGCCGGTGGAGGCGATCCGCTCTATTTCCCGAACCGACCGGCCAATAACAGCGTCGTTTCGCTGATCATGGATTACGGTGCCGGTGGCCGCTTCATATGTTCGGGCTCACTCTCTGCCGACCGTCGCCACATTGTGACGGCCGCACACTGCGTCAGCAATGGCGCTGGCACGGCAAACCCGCTGAAGACGACAGCCTATTTCAGCAACAGCACCGACCCGGACGCCGTCCTTCACACCGATCCAAACTCGGTGGCCATTGATGTGACGCAATATGCAGTCAATGCTGGCTATACCGGTGAAGTCATTGACCAAAATGACGTGGCGGTGCTGACGCTCAAGGATTTTGCTCCGCGCTTTGCGACGGGCTATGACATTGACTTCAGCGGCAACCTGAACGGCGCGCAGTTTGAAATTGCAGGCGTTGGTGGCCGGTCAACCATCGGCGGTGCATTCGGCGTTAATGCAGGGACCGGTCGTCTGCGTCAGGGTGGAAACATCTTTGACTATGCTTTGGGCGATTCTGCTCTCGGCGGGTTCTTCACAGATCGTGACGGGACGGGGGAAGCCTATTTCGGCTTTGCTGACTATGAATTCTCCTACCTCTCCGACTTTGACCGTAGCGGTTTCGCAGCCAATGACACGGCATGCCGCATCGCAGCAGTTTTAGGCGCTCCGGCTGGCTTTGGCTGCAACACGGGCATCGGCGCGCGCGAAGTCGGCGTGGCCGGCGGTGACTCGGGTGGACCGCAGTTCATCAACGGCAAGCTGGTGTCAGTCACGTCTTATGGCCTGAGCTTCGGCACCGGATTTGGGGACTTCCGTGCGGGCCTCAACAGCTCTTGGGGTGAGTTTAACGGCTTCGTGCCGCTGTACATCCACAAGGACTTCATCAACGGCGCTCTGGCTTCGGTTCCCGAACCCGCCAGCTGGGCAATGATGCTCGCAGGCTTCGGCTTGATCGGCGGCGCAGTCCGTCGCAGCCGGAAGACAGTGGCGGCGCAAGCGGCCTAAGGCCTGACAGGCACAAAAGAATTGGGGCGGGCGAAGGCAACTTCTCCCGCCCTTTTCTATTGGGGCTCAGTGCCGCCCGCGCATGAAAAAGGCCGCCAAAATGGCAGCCTTTCACCCCCGTCTTCAGGTCTCAGGTTCAGGCGAAGGCCGCTTGCGGTGCCAGTCGCGACATGCCCAAAGTCTTGCCCAAACGGGCAGCGCTCACTGGGTTGACGAACTCTGCCTTCAGCAGTCCCATTTGGCACGATGCCACCTTGGCCAGCATCGCCCCTGCACCGGGCAGGCGCAGGCGGACCAAAGCCCCTGCTTCAAGCGGAATGGAAAGTTTGGCCTCAAAGCCCAGTTCGGAAATGCCGGAGACGACAATGTCGCATCCATGAAAGCTCAATATATCAGATTTTAGGCGCGACCCATCACAAGGCGCAGCTCCAATCCCTGACGGCGTCTGCAACGCCAGTCTACCCGCAATACGCATGTTACGACCCTTATCCCACCGTCCCTAAGAGACGCGCACTCGCGCAACGGCCGCTTTTGCGACTCGCTTAGGCAAGCGATGGAAAAGTGATGTTTTCCCGCCATCGAGTCAAGAGTTATCCACAGGACGTCCATCCGTCGCGCACCCCCTTCCGTAAACGTCAATTTATGATAGCATCGCGTTCAAAGACAAAATCATAGGAGAGTCGAAAGATGCATGATCTGGTCATTCGCGGCGGCACGGTCGTCGACGGCAGCGGCGGCAAGCCCTTCACAGCAGACGTGGCGGTCGATGGTGGCCTGATCACTTTAGTCGGCAAGGTTGACGCCAAGGGCCGCGAAGAGATTGACGCGACCGGCCTGATAGTGACCCCCGGCTTTGTCGACGTCCACACCCATTATGATGGCCAAGCCACTTGGGACGCCGAAATGGCGCCCTCCAGCTGGCATGGCGTGACCACGGTCGTCATGGGCAATTGCGGCGTCGGCTTTGCGCCTGCGCGGCCAGACCGCCACGAATGGCTCATCAGCCTGATGGAAGGCGTGGAAGACATCCCCGGCACGGCGCTGGCTGAGGGCATGAAGTGGGACTGGGAAACCTTCCCTGAATATCTCGACGCGCTGGAGCGTCTGCCCCGCACCGTTGATGTCGGCACGCACGTGCCACACGGTGCCGTGCGCGCTTACGTGCTGGGTGACCGCGAACAGCCCGGTGCCATCCCCACCGACGAAGACGTCGCTGAAATGTCGCGCATCGTGGAAGAAGGCGTCCGCGCCGGCGCGCTTGGCTTCTCCACGTCACGCACCGTGTTGCACAAGTCCGTCGACGGGGAACTCGTCCCCGGCACGACCGCCACGGCCGAAGAGCTCGTCGCCATTGGCCGCGCGATGGGTCGCGTCGGCTATGGCGTGTTCGAAATGGCGTCTGACATGCGCCGCGAATGGAATGAATTTGGCTGGATGGGCCAGTTGAGCCGCGAGACCGGTCTGCCCGTCACTTTTGCCGCACTCCAGTCCATCGCGAAGGAGCTGCCGCTCGAAGAACAGATTAGCGAGATGCGCGCCCAGAATGACAATGGTGCCAACATCGTCGCGCAGATTGCGCTGCGCGGTAACGGCATCATCATGGCGTGGCAGGGCACGGTGCACCCGTTCCGCTTCAAGCCCGCTTGGGCGGAGATAGACGGCCTGCCGTGGGATCAACAGTTGGCCAAGCTGAAGGACCCGGCCTTCAAAGCACGGATGATCGCCGAAGAGTCGGTCATGCCTGAAAGCGATATTGCAGACTTCCTCAACATCGTCGCCAATGGCTGGTTCACGCATTACGAAATGGACCCGGACTTCAACTATGAGCCGACAGCCGATGAAAGCGTGCTCGCGCGCGCGACCGCCGCAGGCCAGTCGGCAGCCGAATATGGCTATGACCTTTTGATGAAGGATGAGGGCAAGGGCTTCATCTACTTCCCCATCCTCAACTACCGCGACGGTAATCTCGACTTCCTTGAAGACCTGCAGGCCTCGGACGACACGGTGAACTCGCTGTCCGATGGCGGCGCGCATTGCGGTACCATCTGCGACGCGGCCTCCCCCACCTTCATGCTCCAGCATTGGGTGCGCGACCGGAAGAAAGCGCGCATCAGCTTGGAAGTCGCCATCAAGCGCCAGTGCCGCGATACGGCCATCCTCTATGGCCTGCACGATCGCGGCCTTGTGATGCCCGGCATGCTCGCTGACCTCAACGTCATCGACATGAACCGGCTCAAGCTCGGCAAAGTCTGGCTCGCTTTTGATCTGCCCGCAGGCGGCAAACGCCTTCTGCAAAAGGCGGATGGTTATGTGGCCACGATCAAGTCTGGCCAAGTCACCTTCCGCGAAGGCGTGATGCAGGGGGCGACACCAGGTATCGTCATTCGTGGCCCGCAGACAGCAGAGATGGCACTGGCGGCGGAATAGCGCTCGCCATCCATCACCACCGTTTGGGCTGAGCGGTAGCCCTCCTCAACCGCTCACCCTGAGCGTGTCGAAGGGCTGTCCTTCCTATTCACCGAAACAGGAAGGACAGGGCTTCGACAGGCTCAGCCCAAACGGATTGAGAGAGGCTCAGGGCGAGTGCCGGGGTTAGGCATCACCCAAAAAACTCCCCCCTTGCACTCCCGCCCGCCCCCGCTAGCATCCTTGAAAATAAGAAGATGTGAGGAGCGTCAGGGATGCGGCATATCGCAGTGGTGGGGTCCGGTCCGGCAGGATATTACACAGCAGAAGCCGCGCAGAAAAAATTTGGCGACGACGTCCGCATCGACATCATAGATCAAT
>JBBATT010000090.1:0-8466 GCA_040398605.1 Chakrabartia sp. | reverse complement strand
GAACGATGACGAGGTGCCCGTCCTTGGTGGGGAAGGGCTGCCGGTTAGGGTCAAGCTGACGCGGATAGCCGGGTGGCCCCAGCGGCGGCTCAAACACCTGATCCTGCAGATGCTCGGTCAGCATGAAGTTGGCGAAGCAATCGAGCATCGGCACTTCGACATGCTGGCCTTCACCTGTCCGCAATTTGTGGACGAGCGCGACGAGCAAGGCCTGCGCACCGTAGGTGCCGGACACCTTATCGGCGATGAGGGAAGGGAAATAGCGAGGCGAGGGGTTGCCATCGACCTTGGGCAATAGCGAGGCCGTGCCGGTCGCCGCCTGAATGACGTCGTCATAGGCGGGCCAGTCCGCCCAGGGGCCATCTTGGCTGAAGCCGGCGAAGTGGGCGTAGATGATGTCAGCCTTCATCGCCTTCACATCCTCATAGCCAAAGCCGAGCCGTCCAATCGCCTTGGCACGGACGTTGTGGACAAAGACGTCCGCCGAGGAGATCAGCTTGCGCAGAACATCCGCATCCTCAGGCTTTTTGAGGTCGAGCACGACGGACTTCTTGCCGCGGTTCACCGTCATATGCGTGCCGCCCATATAGGGGGTGTTCTTAAAGCCGCCCATGTAACGCGGCGTATCGCCCGTCGGGCTTTCGATCTTGATGACATCAGCCCCAAGGTCCGCGAGCATTTGCGTCGCGTAAGGACCAAAGATCACTGTGGTCAGGTCGATGATGCGAATGCCTTCAAGCATCTTCATGAGGTTAGCGGTCCCATTGTCTTACTGAATTGAGATTACGCGGCCTGAGCACCACGAACGAGGGCGCCGGGGCGGGCGCCTGTCGATTGGTCATGCCGCCTGATGATCGTGCCCGAAACGATGGTCGCGTCATAGCCCGTTGCCCGTTGGTTCAGGCGTCGCCCACCCGCTGGCAGATCATGGACAATCTCTGGCAAATGCAAAGTCAGGGCATCAAGATTAATGACATTGATGTCGGCCTTGGCCCCGACCCGCAATATACCCCGATCATTGAGGCCAACCGCGCGCGCCGCCTTAGCGGACAGCATGTGCACAGCCTCGGCAAGGCCGATCTTGTTTTCCACCCCTTCACGCACCCAATGGGTCAGCAGGAAGGTTGAATAGCTGGCATCGCAAATCGCGCCATAATGCGCGCCGCCATCCCCCAATGCCGGAACGCAATCGGGATGAACGAGCATTTCATGCGCAGAATCCAGCCGACCATTTTCGTAATTACCAAGGGCTGCGAGGAAAAAGCCTTTGCCGTCTGTGTCCAAAAAGCGGTCGTAAATGACCTCTTCTGGGGAGACTCCACGCGCCTCTGCAATGGCTGCGAAGCTCGCTTCCGGTGGTGGTGCATAGTTGGGCGGATTGTCGAGGGCGTACATCCACTTCCAGTTGCGGGCGAGCGCATTGAACGGATGGCCCGGCTCTGGTGTTTCGGACAAGAGCGCGCGGCGGAGCTCTGGATCCCGCATCGCTTCAACCTTCTGCTCGAGCGGCAAAGCGGCAATCTTCTTCCAGCTCGGGCACATGATGAATGGATGAACCGAAAGCTCTAGCCCACCAATGAGACCGATGGGGCGGGGCATGATCTGGGCTGTTACCTGACCGCCATGCGCCTTGGATTGCGCCATCATATCCAGCACACCCCGCCAACGCGGCGGCCCTTCGTTACCCGAGGCGAGCGTGAAGGTTGCGGGGCGACCTGAGGACCGCATGAGCTCATCAATGATGGGATATTCCTTATCCCAACCAACAAATGCATCGAGCACGATCTGCAACGTACCTGTGCCCGCATCCGCCATGCCCGCGCAGATTTCGCGGAGTTCATCAACATCTGCCTCAAATGTCGGGATGCTGCCGCCATCGGCCGTCTTGTGGATCGACAAACGGGAAGTGGCAAAGCCCAGCGCACCGGCCTGCATCGCCTCACGCGACAACTGCCGCATTCGCGCGAGATCCTCGCTGGTCGCAGGCTCTCGCCGTGCGCCACGTTCGCCCATGGCATAGACACGCAACGGGGAGTGGGGGAGGTAGGCAGCCACATCAATGTCCCGCTTTCCAGCGGCCACAACGTCAAGATATTCGGGAAATGTCTCCCAGTTCCAGGGCAGGCCTTCGGTCATCACGACACCCGGAATATCTTCCACGCCTTCCATCACATTGATGAGCATATCGTGGTCTTCAGGACGGCAAGGCGCAAAGCCGACGCCGCAATTGCCCATCACAGCAGTCGTGACGCCATGGGAGGAGGACGGCGACATTTCTTCGGACCAAATAGCCTGACCATCATAGTGCGTGTGCACATCGACAAAGCCGGGCGTGACGATGCGACCGCGCGCGTCGATCTCTTCCGTGCCGGATCCTGTAAAACAGCCAATGGCGGCGATTTTCCCGCCGGTGACGGCGATGTCGGCCTCTTGCAGGGCGCTACCGCTTCCATCGGCCACTGTCCCACCACGGATGACGAGATCAAATTCGGCTGCCATATCCACTCCTGTTTCCGTGCATGGCCTATCGCCACCACGCTTTATGCGTGCACTTTGACCTAGGTGACGTTCACGTCAAGCTGAAACGGCCACGATTTCTTGGGAGAGATGACAATGAACGCCAAGCAGATCAAACGGCCTGCTACGCAAGACATCTTGGCCAAGGGGTGCATACGTCATACGACCTCTTTGGAAAGATCATTGTCGACCTTTAAGCCGATGGAGCAAGTCTAAGACATGTCAGACCGCCAGCTTTCCAGCCTCAGGCCCGGATACCGTGCGCTCGTCTTTGGAGCGGGCGGCGGGATTGGTGCGGCCATTGTCAGAGCTTTGGCGTCGGACCCACATTGCGGCGCAATATTTGCCGCCGCGCGCACGGGGCCTGTATCAACCGGGAAGGTGAGGGGCCTGCGCTTTGACCTCACAGATGAAGCGTCCATTGCTGACTGCGTTGCGGCGGCAACGACTGACGCGCCACTCGATCTTGTCTTCGTTGCAACAGGCCTTCTGCATGATGCGCATATACGACCCGAAAAGACCTTCCGCGCGCTTGATGCAGAGGCCATGGTGCGTGCTTTTCAGATCAACACCATCGGCCCAGCGCTGATTGCGAAACACGCGCTGCCCAAATTGCGTAAAGACGAAAAGGCCATCTTTGCAGCCCTCTCCGCCCGCGTAGGGTCCATTTCTGACAACCGGCTGGGGGGGTGGCATAGCTATCGGGCGTCAAAAGCTGCGCTCAACATGCTCATCAAGACGTGCTCTTTAGAGCTTGGCTGGACCCACCCTAAGGCTTTGTGTGTCACCCTTCATCCCGGCACGGTCGACACGCGCTTGTCCGAGCCCTTTCAGGGCAATGTGGCCGAAGAGAAGCTTTTTGCACCGGAACGGAGTGCCGCAGAGCTCCTCAAGGTGCTCGATCAGCTCGAGCCATCTCAAACCGGTGGTTTGTTTGCTTGGGATGGGCAGCAGATTCCGTTCTGATTAGGAAACGTCAAAGAAACGGCGCCAATGCCGATCAAAGGCGCTTTGAAAACCCTACATAAATCTGCGCGCGCGGACTGCTGCTCGTCAGGCCAAGCCCGACGCCAAAATCCAGTTGAGAGTTGGGGCTGGTTTGCCAAGCGATGGATGCTGACGTCATGGAACTGGTGCTTGATCCCTCTGGGTCGCGGTCTTCTATGACGCTGATATCAACGCCTGCGCTGATCTGTCCTGAAATGGGGCGTGAAATGCCGGCGGCACCGCCGAAGGCCGAATGCCGGCCATGACCGCTAGAATTCGCCGCAAGATCAAATTCGGGCGTAAGGCCCAATTGCCAGTCGTTAGCGAGCGGGATTGCAACGGGCAGCCTAACCCCACCACTCCATTCGCCATCTGTCGCCGCGCCTTTTCCGGTCGGCAACGTCACAAAAGCTTGAACTGCGACCGGGCCATCTTGTCCCAACAAGCCATACAGAGCGCCGACAGTCAGGTCTCCAGGGTTGGTGGCACGTGATCGATCTGGTGTCACGTAATCAAGATGAGAGGAGAAAGCCAAACCCGCCCAGCCAACTTGCAATTCAAGACGTGGCGCAATCCCATACCGCAGCGCGATGGCACTCAGTGATAAATCATTATTCCGCGCGCTATCGGTTTTTGAATGTTCCCATGTGGCCAAGCCGATTTCGATCATGGCAGAGCCGGGCGCAACCACACATGGCGGCGTCGTTTGCCCCGGGCGCGCGGCACAAAAGGCAGGTTCACTTGGAAGCGCATCGGCCATTGCTACTGTCGGAAATGCGAAGCCGAAGATCGCTGCCAAGAAGATCGCTGCCAAGCAGATCATTGGCTTCGAGGAAGCCGGGAGTTTCATTTTCATAAAGTGCCCATGCCCCTTACCCAAGGCTGAGCTAACTAGCTGTTTAGAAGATGAAAACCAATATGCGTTCGACTGGGGCAGATGCCTACACCTTTGCGTTCTCCGCTGCCTTCACTCAGCGCGCGGCGATGGCAAGCCGCAAAGGGCTAGGCGCAAGTTGATCATGTGGCAGGAGTATCAGCAGCTATGCGCCGCCGCGGCCAAAGAAGCTCAGCATGCTTTTAAGGATCTTGCCCGCCAGCGTTGCCCGCTCGGCAGCGACGGCTTCGCGCTTTTTGGAACCCTCCGCGCTTGCGACCCGCCGGTCGGCGACCGCGTTGACAATAAGCTCCGCCGCTTCGGGATTGGCATCGAGCAGCGGTATCAGATCTTCCTTGTCGATTTCGAATGCCACCGTCTCACTGAGCGCCATGATCGTCGCGCTCCTCGGATCTCCGGTGAGGAGCGACATTTCGCCGAAGAAGTCGCCGGGGCGAAGGGTCGCTACATCGACGTCACCATCTTCGCCCTTGACCAGCACCGAGGCCAGCCCCTCACTGAGCAGGAACATCGACTGGCCGGCGTCGCCGACGGTGATGATTTTGTCGCCCGGTGCGAACTGCCGGATCGTCATCCGCTCGGCGAGACCGGCTAGATCACCCTCGGCGAACTGCTTAAACAATTGGATCTTCTTGAGCAGCCAAATACGGTTCTGGATGTCGCCCAGATTGTGGTTCAGTTCGGCTGTCTCGCGGGTCCAATTGTCGACCTTGGGATGAGCGAGCGTCAGGCCGGTCAGCTTCATCTGGCGCTCTATATGGCTGAGGATATAATGCGTCGCCGCGTCCGGGCTCAGCTTGAATGGGTCGAGCATATATTTGATTTTATAGGTAATACCGGTCTTGTTCAGTTCACTGACCCATGCTTGGCCGTCCCAGATTTCCTTATGCTCCCGCGCGGCGGCTTTCGCCGCAGCGTTGAGAACACGGACCGCGCGTTCGCTCGGCACCTCAAAGTCGAGTGTCACGACAAATTCGAACTCGTTTGAAAGATCGGGCTTGGAAAAATTCAGCACGATTGCTTCGCTAATCACGGAGTTTGGGATGATCAGCATCCCGTTCTCGGGCGTCTTCAAATAGGTGCTGCGCCAGTTGATCTGGGTGACACGCCCCGAAATGGTGGAGGTGCCCGGTCTCCCGACGAGCATGATGAAATCGTTGATCGAGAAACCTTGGTCCAGATTGAGGGCGATGCCGGAGAAGGTGTCTGAGATCAGGCTTTTGAGCGCGAAGCCGACAACGAGGCCGATGACGCTGGAAGTGGCGATTGCGCCGGTCAACGGTATCTCGAACAGCATCCCTGCCATGCCGACGACGGCCGAGATATAGATCAGCACATTGGTGATCTGGACCAACAGATAAGGGGCGTGCTTACCAGTCTTGCGCCCAACCTGGTTCCAACCCAGCGCCTGAACGAGCCGCGCCGCAAGCACCGCTCCAGCCAACCACGCCATCATGTTGAGCGCGAGCCACGCGTGGTGCGGGTCCATTCCAGTCGAGCTGGCAAGATACTTGGGGAAGCCGAACTGGACCGCTAGCAATGGGATGAGCAGCGCTACCGCCAGAAAGGCGATCGAACGTTTCGATACGCGACGCATTCAAATAGCTCCTTCCCGGGAGTGTGCGTTACAACATCACTAGACTTGTAAGCTACTCGACCGCGCGGGCCAAAGATGGACGCGAAGATCAGCTCCCGCTTGCTCAGCGGCGGCTAGAATATTGACCCGGCAAAGTGTTCCCAATTGACGATCACGGGGCGGTCATTACCAATCGAGCGTCATATTATCTAACCTAGACAGATCCGGATCGGTTGGGAATCCGAGCCAAAGTGTCTTAGAAAATTTGAGCTGTTGGCGTTGCTTTTACCGCATGAGCGGGACGGCTCTTGGATCAAAGCCAATGGACCGAATGACAAGATAGCGTCATTGGGCGGCTGGAGTGCCGATGGATGGTTAGGAAACCGTCAGCTTTGATGCAGGTCAGCTGAGACATCAAAGGGTAGCTAGGACCGCGCGATGCGCGGCCCTAGCTGAATTTTGATATTCGACTTGTTTTAGTTTCCGGCTGCAGCTTTTTCTGCTGCCTGCAACTCTGCCTGCATCCTTGCCTTCTCTGCATCGATCTTTGCCTGCAGTGCCTTCATCTCTGCCTGAATCTTTGCCTGCTGTGCCGCCTGCTGTGCCTTAATCTGTGCCAGGAAAGTCTTTGGATTCATCTGCGCCGAAGCGGGCTGAGCAACAGCAACGAGCGACAAAGCAACGACTGCGGCGGATAGTGGCTTAAACATGACATGATCTCCGATTATTGGTTCAAACGTACGACATTGTAGATATTACAAAAATATTACGACCAAATTGGCTTAATAAGTAATATCTGACTTATGTTACTCGTTGAATTTCACTAGGTCTATTATAGATCATGCTGATTCAGTTTGAATTTAGTACCAAAGTGCACTGGCCCGTTTGGCCGTTTAACTTCTGGTTCGAGCGACAAATTCTCCCGACTTAGCGTGCCGAAAAACGCAAGCAGGCGGCGGCTCGGAATGCGCAGGCCAAACGCCACCCGGACGGCGGGAGCGCCGTAATCCGGAGGTCTTCTTCTACGAGACAGATAATCTCATGGCCTCACTGGGGGTGCGAGCGCCGCGCTGGACCCCGACGCTTTGGAAAAACCCTAAAGGCTGGCGTCAATGTGGGCGCCAATAGCAGTGGAAATTCCACGGGGTTTGCAGGAAACCGTCTCTTCGACGCAGGTGAGCCAAGAGACCAAAGGTAACTAGGACCGCGCGATGCACGGCCCTAGCTGATTTTTGTTATTGGGCAGTTTTGCAATCGATGGAATCGAGCGTAGCTTTAAAGGCCTCCCACCGTGTGCCATTAATAAGGCAGGCCATTCCCAAGTATGCGCTTGTGAAACTGTTTATATCAACTGGAGCACCCTTCAAGGTTGCCGTAGCTCCAGGACCGAATGTCCAGACTATACCGTTCTGGTCCGTCACCGAGCCTCTGCCGTTCGACGTTTTAGGCGCAATCGCGGTAATCGTTACGGAGAAGCCTGAGCAAACCACCGTTGAGAGGTACGCCTTAGGCAAAGTGCCAACGTAATAACACATCATACCCACCTTCAGGTCACTCACCTTAGCAGGCTTACCCTGCACAATGATTTTTGTTGCCGGCTGGGCTGGCGCTTCAATGAATTTCCAATCCTGGTCGTTCGCGATCTTCATCGTGGCGGGGAGGCTGGACGTCGCTTGGGTAATGGAAGCAATCTTGCCTGGCTTTGACACTTCCTGCGCCAAAACAGGCTGGGCAATGGCAACGAGGGACAACGCAACGAATGCGGCAGATAGTTTCTTAAACATGGTGACTAACTCCAATTCAGTTTTAGATTAAGATGAATTTGCAAGTGAAGGAGTATCTGGGCTGCCAGTTAAATTGCCTTCGACGCAGTTAAGCCAAGAGATCCACGAGAGGAGTGCTAGGACCGCACGATGCACGGCCCTAGCTGGGTTTTGATGTCAACCTTTACATTCCATCATTGTGATGTAGCTTTGAGGTCCATCTAACGCGTCGAATATCTGTGAAGCTTGGCTACTTCTAAAAAGCTGCCAGCCCATTATAAAAGAGCAAGTCATACCGGGCTTCAGGGCGCTAGGTTCAACCGCAACACCGTTCAACTTTATATAATTTGTTGCGTTAGTAACATTCGGCAAATTGAAATACTGAACTCCGTTGAGAGGTCTATAAAAATTACTGCCGTCAAATTTCACTCTGGCCCGTGTTGTAGCACTTTTCGGAGTGACGGCCAAAATGGTCGTGGACCCGCCATTATTTGTTAATAAAGACTGCACACTTTGCGCCAATGCGGGCTGGGCAATGGCAACGATGGACGTCGCAACGAATGCGGCGGATAGTTTCTTAAACATGGTGACTAGCTCCATTGCTGGATCGACAGATCTTATTAAACCTAAACACTTTTCATATCCTGACCACCGGTATTGGGCCCATTATGACGCATTAAAGTCGTGATAATGGTTCGGACCGTCCGGGTAGTGGAGACCCGCCAAAA
>JBBATT010000089.1:0-8477 GCA_040398605.1 Chakrabartia sp. | reverse complement strand
TATCAACAGGCTTTCCAGGGCCGACCATGCGCGTCCACCAGCCGGGCTTGCCCGTTACCGGATGGTCTGACGCGACATATTGGTCGCCCGTCAACGCGTGGCAGAGGAGGATCGCGTTCGAGGCGTCTGCGTTGAGCGTGCCATAGGTTTCATAGGCAATATCCACAGGTGCCAGCACACCCCCGCCATCGAGCGCAAGCGGCCCGGGCAGGGTGATATTGCAATCAAGGCCGACACGCGGGGTCATGCTACCGCCCTAGAGCCGGGACGATTTCGCCGCAAGCATTCGCCACGGCGGACCGTGCAAGGGGAAAGAGCCGCCAGATTCACAACAACCCCCACACCCTTATCAAACACTAATACATGTCAGTGCCTTGTTCCTTGTGGCCTCAAGGCGAACAGGCGAAAAACTAACCTAGGTCGTAGCTGCCGAGTCGAAAACTCACCGGCAGCCTGTGCGTTTCGAACATCCTTTCGCATCTTGGAGACCTGACTCATGAAAAATCTGCTTTTGGCAGCTGTCGCTGCGATCGCCTTCACGGCCCCCGCTTCGGCCGCCGTTCTCAATGTCGGCTCTGGCTGGCAGAGTGATAACCTGTCCGCCGCCGGGCAGCCGACGGATAACTCCCCTTGGACCTTCACCATCAGCTCTGGTGCGCACCTTTCGGTCACGGACAGTTTTATTGTCGGCGATGTCTATGTGCTGAGTGGTGACGTCACCGGCACATCCACCTTCTTTGGAGGGCCCAATGACGTCCGTGCCACAGGCTCTTTTGGCGCGGCATGGCTCAACCCATCGTACAGCAAGTTCACCACCTTCCTCGGCGCCGGAAGCTATAAATTCTCAATCACCGGCCAGGGCGAAGGCGGCATTCCAGCCGGTCTTGGCGTCCGTCTGGATGCCGGTGTTCCAGAACCCGCCGCTTGGGCAATGATGCTGGCAGGCTTTGGCCTGGTTGGGGTCGGCCTGCGCCGCCGCACGACGGTTTCGTTCGCCTAAACGCGCACGTCGTCACGACAAAGGAAGGGGTGTCGCTGAACGGCGGCGCCCTTTTCTTTGAGCGCGGCCAAGGCTAGAGCCTCAGCCCATGACTGCACCGCAACCCAAGCCCTGGATCATGGACATCGCCCCTTATATTCCGGGCAAGTCCAAAACCGATGACGGCCGCAAGGTCGCCAAACTCTCGTCTAACGAGAATCCGCTCGGCACAAGCGATGCCGCCCGCGCGGCCTTTGCGCGCCATGCGCATGATTTGGAACGCTATCCTGATGCGAGTGCGGCGGACCTGCGCGAGGCAATTGCTGCGGCCAATGGGCTTGATCCCGCGCGGATCATCTATGGCACTGGATCAGACGAAGTGCTGCATCTCGCCGCGGGCACCTTTGCCGGACCGGGGGATGAGATCATCTTCGTGAAGTACGGTTTTGCTGTCTACGAAATCGCCACGCGCCGTGTGGGGGCTGTGCCTGTCATCGCGCCGGACAAAGACTATGCGACCGACGTGGACGCCATCCTCGCCTGTGTGAGTGAAAGGACGCGCGTCGTCTTTGTCGCCAACCCGAACAACCCAACGGGCACTTATTCTCCCAAGGCGGAGATTGCGCGGCTCCATGCAGCGCTGCCCGAAGATGTGCTGCTGGTGCTCGACCATGCTTATGCCGAATATCTGGCGCCGGAAGATGAGGACGGCGGGATGGAGCTGGCGCGAACCGCCGCCAACGTGCTCGTGACGCGCACCTTTTCGAAGATTTACGGCCTTGCCGCAGAGCGTGTGGGCTGGGGCTATGCCTCATCGGATATCATCAACGCGATGCACCGCATCCGGGCGCCCTTCAGCTTTTCGATTGCCGCCCAAGATGCCGCGATTGCGGCTGTCAACGACACTGACTTTGTCGCCCACAGCCGCGCACACAATAACAAATGGCTCGGCTGGTTTGCGGGCGAGATTGCAAAGCTCGGCAATGCGGGCCTGCGCGCCGTGCCCAGCAAGGCCAATTTCCAGCTGGTGACCTTTGAAGGCGCGGTAACTGCTGAGGCCGCCTATCACGGCCTGATGGACCATGGTTATATCGTCCGCTGGTTGCCGGGGCAGGGCCTTGGCAACGGCCTGCGCATCACCATCGGCACCGAAGAGGAAACGCGTGGGTTGATCGCGGCACTCCGCAAGATCGTGGGGGCGGACGCCTGATGCTGCCCTTTGCGCGCGTCTCCATTATCGGTCTTGGGTTGATTGGATCGTCGGTCGCGCGCGCCGTGCGGGCCAACATGCCGGGCGTTGCACTTTCTGGCTATGACGCGGACCCCGAAACCCGCGAGACCACCCGCGCCCTGAAGCTGGTCGACGACATGGCCGACACCCCCGGGGCCGCCGTCACCGATGCCGAACTCGTCATCCTGTGCGTGCCTGTGGGGGCCATGGGAGCTGTCGCTGCCGAGATGCGCGCCGATCTGCCCGCCGAAGCGCTGGTGAGCGACGTGGGGTCGTCCAAGGCTGCCATCCTGAGCGCGCTGCAGGACGCCCTACCCGATCATGCCATCATCCCTGCCCACCCGGTTGCAGGGACCGAGCGCAGCGGGCCGGAGGCGGGCTTTGCGACGCTGTTCCAGAACCGCTGGTGCATCCTGACGCCGCCCGCCGATGCTGATCCAAATAAGGTTGCGCAATTGTCCGCCTTTTGGGAACGGCTCGGCGCCAATGTGGACATCATGGACGCCCCGCACCATGACTTGGTGCTCGCCGTCACCAGCCATTTGCCGCACCTCATTGCCTATACCATCGTCGGCACGGCCTCTGATCTGGAATCGGTCACGCGGTCAGAAGTCATCAAATATTCAGCGGGTGGCTTCCGCGATTTCACGCGCATTGCCGCGTCCGACCCGACCATGTGGCGCGATGTGTTCCTGTCGAACAAGGATGCCGTGCTCGAAATGCTCCAGCGCTTCTCCGAAGACCTGACCGCGCTTCAACGCGCCATCCGCTGGGGCGATGGCGATGCCCTGTTCGATCTGTTCAGCCGCACCCGCGCTGTGCGCCGGAGCATTATTGAGGAAGGGCAGGATGATGAGCGGCCCGACTTTGGCCGGTCGGACCATTAAGGGTTTGCGCAGAGCCGGAAAAACGCGCTCAGGCTGAGCTTGTCGAAGCCCGGCCCATGCCCTTCGACAGGCTCAGGGCAAACGGAGTTCATTGGCGCTTCACCACCTCAATCATTCAGCACATTAATCGCCGCATGCACCCGCGCTTCAATCTCTTCGCGCGGTAGGCCGGGGGGAATGGGGTCGCCCACCTTCACCGTCACCACGCCTACCTGCTTTACAAAACCATGCGGCCAAACTTTGCCTGAGTTGAGCGCCACGGGAATAACAGGCAGGCCGAGGATCTTGTAGAGCCCGGCCAGCCCTGCCCTGAGCGGTGGCGTCTCACCATGGGGGACGCGGGTCCCTTCTGGAAAAAGGATGATGGGACGCCCCGACGCCTTGGCGCGCTTGGCCTGCGCAATCATCCGGCGCATCGCAGCGGCCCCGGCCTCCCGGTCGACACCGATCGAGCCGTGCGCGCGGGCAGCATAGCCCCAGCCGAACAGATCGAGCAATTCCTGCTTCATCACGACCACAGGCTTGCGAAACAGCGCCAGCGTTTCCACCGTTTCATACATCGATTCATGCTTGAAGACGTAGAGCGCTTGGCCGTTGTCGAGCGTCCCGATGACCTGCGTGTGGATGCCCAAAATCCAGCGCGCGCACAGGCGGTGCCACAGCGCCCAGTTGCGCGCGCCGCGGATCGTCGCTTTCTCTCCAAACGGCACCATCAGCGCGGCGATGCCAACCACAATCACACTGCCGGGATAGAAAATGAGCACAAACAGGAGCGAGCGGATCACCGCCATCACAGCAACTCTCCCGCCTCCAAGGCGATGAAGCGCGCGACCAGCTTGTTATATTCCTTAAACAATTGGGTGAGGCTGGGGTTGCTGCGCACGGCATCTCCCGTCACGCGCACATCCGGCCCGACCACATGGTCCAGTTCCATCTTCGCGCGGCGCATATGCCAGTCACTGGTGACGAGCCGGACCGATGTATAGTGCCGCGCCTTGACCCAGCGGGCGGTTTCCCGCGCGTTGGAGATCGTGTCGACCGATGCCTTGTCGAGATCAATGCAGCAGCGCGAAATCTTGGCCGGAACCTTGCGGAGCACTTCAAATTCGGCGCGGCGGACACTGGGATCAACGCCCGACACCAGCATGCGCTTCGCCTTGCCCTCCTGAAGCGTCTCCAACCCCCGTTCAAAACGACCAACGCCGCCGGTCAACACGACAACCGCATCGGTCTTGGCAATGTCGGACGGGCCGGGCAGAAAAATGGCGAACCACACCAGCCCGAGAAACCAGGCAACAAAGGCGAGCGAGAGAAGACGGCGGATCATAGAATGCGCCTTAGCGCGGAAAGGATCGTTGTGCGCGCTGCAATCGTTGCCAGTCCGGCACTGAGGGCCGGCATGATCAGCAAGAACAACCAGCCCAACCAACCAATGCCGACCGACCCAAGCAGTTCTGACCCGACCGCCGCCAACCGCCCACGCAGCAACACCATGGTGATGAGGGCGGCCGCAAGGCCGATGCCTGCCCCGAACAGCGCATCGAGCGCGATGCGGCGCTGGAACAGCTGCGCAATTTGCGCATCGGTGGCCCCTAGCAGATGCATGACTTCAATCGTTTCCCGGTGCGTGTTGAGCGCACTGCGCGCCGCCAACACCACGATGGACAAGGTTGCCCCGCCCATCAGGACAACCAGCATCCAAGCGAGAAACGTCAGGGAGCCGAGAAGCCGCGTGAGCGGCCCCAGCCATTGGGCATGCGCCTCCACCCGGGCTGAATGGGCCACCGCAATGACACTTGACCGCATTGTGGCAAAGGCGCCGGGGGCGGCACTGTCGATGGTGACGTCCACCAAAGTTGGCACAGGCAGGTCTTCATCCAACGCCTCTGCCCCGAACCAGGGCTGGAGCAGCGCCGACACCTCTGCATCGGGCACGCGGCGGAAGCTTTGGACGCCGGCCAGCCGGGCAAGTTCCTTTTCAACCGCCGCCGTTTGCGCCGCGCGTTTGTCCGGATTGGCTTCAACAATCTGGATGGTGACACGTCCGGCCAAATCCGCATCCAGCCCCTCGGCAGACCGGGCCAGCGAGAGCCCGGCCGCCGCCGACAGGATCGTCAGAAACATGATGATCGCGATGACCCAGGGCATGGGCCCCGCCATCCGCCCTTCCGGCAGCAAACGCGCCTCATGCGGCGGGGCTTTCAGAAACGGAATGTCGATCTTGTCGAGGTCAAACTTCATACCGACACCGGCTCCCGCAAGGGCGGGTTGCGCAGCGTGCCGCTGGGGTCGGGCAGATGACCATCGGCCAGCCGCATGATGTGCGCGCCCGGAATCCGGCTCAGCAAATGCAGATCATGGGTGGCAACGACAATCGTGGTGCCCAGCTGGTTGAGCGCATCGAACAGCCGCAACAGCCGCGCGGCCATATCAGGATCCACATTGCCGGTCGGTTCGTCGGCGAGAAGAACGTCAGGCCGTGTGATGACAGCGCGTGCAATGGCAACGCGCTGCTGCTCTCCGCCCGAAAGCGTGGCCGGCCGCGCAGAGGCCCGATCGCCCAGCCCGACCCAGTTGAGCATTTCGCGCACCGTATGGTCGATGTCTTTTTCCCCGACCCCTGAAACACGTAAGGGCAGCGCAATATTATCAAAGGCAGACAGATGCGGGACGAGACGGAAGTCCTGAAACACCACGCCGATGCGCCTGCGGTACATGGGCAGCTTGTCACGCGGCATCGTCACCATATCATCCCCGAACAGGCGGATAAGCCCACGGCTGGGCCGCTGGGAGAGATAGAGCAGCTTCAAAAGCGACGTTTTCCCCGCCCCGGACGGTCCGGTCAGGAAGTAAAAGCCGCCCTTTGCCAAGGAAAACGTGATGTCTGACAAGGTTTCGGCACCGGTGCCATAGCGCAACCCTACATTTTCGAACTGGATGATGTGCGACATCTGTCCGGTTTACGCCTTGTTGCCCGCCCTGCAAGGGTCCCTAGACCTTGATCGCTTCAAGAGGAATATCTTGAGGTATGTATCATGGTCTCAACTTCAGATTTGCACGGCTTGTTGCCAATCTAGCGCCGTTTACCGCGCCTGACGCTTGCAACGGTGCAATAAAGGGTGCTTAGAAGCGGACTTACGCTCAATTGGAACCGCCCGGCCGATGATCCTAACCTGCCCTGCCTGTTCAACGCGCTATCTTGTTCCCGATACCGCGATCTCCGGCGCTGGCCGGCAGGTCCGTTGCGCATCGTGCAAGCACAGTTGGTTCCAACCCGCCCCGACACCCATTCAAGCCCCTTCGGCAGAACTGCCGCTGCCGCCACCGGCCCCGCCGCAAATGCCGGTGCCCCCTGCCCCGAACATGGGCGGGCAGCGCGATCTTCCAGATACACCGCCGCCGCTTGGCGCAAGGCCAGAGCCAGATCCGGCGCCCGAACCCATGGCCGAACACCGCGACAGCGTGGACATGTTTGCGCCCGAAGCGCCGTTCCGTCCGCGCCGCAACCCGGCCAAGCGCTGGACCATTGCGGCGGCCGCCGCCGCTGTACTGCTGCTCGGCGGCATTGGCGCAATCCAATATTTCGGCACGCCCAATATCGCGGCGAAACTTGGCCTGTCGGGTGCGACGGCTGAGGTGCCTTTGCTGTTGGAAGTGCCGCGCCGTCCCGAACGCCGCCTGCTGGAAAGCGGCAATGAACTCTTCGCCATTTCCGGCAAGGTCGTGAACCCTACGAGCGATGAACAGCGCGTGCCTGATATTCTGGCCGAGCTGCGCGATGGGCAGGGCCGTGTGGTCTATGGCTGGACGATCACCCCGCCCAAGCGCACCGTCCCCGCTAAGGGGTCGATTGATTTCAACAGTGCTGAAGTCAATGTGCCACGCGGCGCCAAGGAACTGAACCTCAGCTTCTCGGGGACCTGACGCGCGATCGCGTCAGCCAGAAAAACCGGCCTGAATTGAGCAGGGCTGCCGCCACCATGCCGAGCCCGGAGGCCCAGACCAGCGCAAAGGGCCCATGGCCCGTCTGCACAAGCCACCAGCCCAACACGCCGGTCACGCCAAAAAAGGCAACGATGCCGTTCAGCCCGGCGGCCACCTGATCCCCCACGGACCGCAGCGCAAACATGAAGACGACTTGCAAGCCGTCGAACAGGATGAAGGGCGCCCAGAGCGCCAACATCGCAACAGCAAGCAGATGGACAGGCGCCTCGGCCGGAAAGGCGCGGGCAATTGGTCCGCCCAGTGTTATGAGGAGAACGACCAGCCCGCTCATCACCGCCAGCGCCAGCACGGCGGCGACCAGCGTCCGGTGGCGGGCCGCCGCCGGCCGCCCTTCGCCCACCGCATTGCCCGCGCGCACTCCGGCCGCCGAGCCAAAACCAAGCGCGACACCGAAGGTCACATTGTGGACGGCAAAGACGATCTGAAACGCATGGCTCGTGACATCCCCCAATTGCGTCGACAGGGCGATGAGCCAGGAAAAGCCCGCGAGTTCGAGCCCGGAGGCCAGCGCAGGCACGAGCCCGAACCGGCAAAGTGCCAGCGCGCCGGGAAGGGCCTTCCGCCAGACAGACAGTGCCACCTTGCGCAGACCGCGCTCCCCTTGATCCGGCACGTTCGATGCCGCCCAAAGGATCGCAAACGCCCCCACCCAGAGCGAGATTGTCGTCGCCAGCGCCGCGCCAACTGCCCCAAGAGCAGGAAGCCCCAGCTGCCCGGTTGCCAATATCCAGGCCAGCACGGCGTTGAGCGGCAGGGTCATCAGATTGACTGCCATCACCCGGCGCGGATGGCTGATCCCTTCCAGAAAGTTGCTCGCCGCGATGAGGATCAGCTGCGGTGGAAAGGCAAAGGCCATGACGCGGACCACATCAGCCGAAATGCCGAGCACAGTGTCGGACACACCCAGCAGGCGCAGCAGTCCTTCGGCAAAGACGAACAGGATGAAGCCGCCGACCAAGCCGACCAACGCCCCCAGCACCAATCCTTCGCGATACACCTCACCTGTGCGGGGCTTGTCCTTCGCGCCATCGGCCTGCGAGGCAAAAACGAGGATACCCGAAAGCCAGCCAACCGCCGCCATCAGTGTGACGAAGGTCACGGCCCGGCTGCCGCCAAAGGCCGACACTTCATGCGTGCCCGTA
Source organism: Chakrabartia sp. (assembly GCA_040398605.1). Taxonomy (GTDB): domain Bacteria; phylum Pseudomonadota; class Alphaproteobacteria; order Sphingomonadales; family Sphingomonadaceae; genus Aquisediminimonas. Next base: position 233 of record JBBATT010000089.1, on the reverse strand, counting down.
TCCCCGACGACGACAACGTCCGTCACCTGAAGCAGAGTCCAGTTGAGGCTGGTCAGCATGACCGGCCATGCGAGCGCCAATATGCGCCGCACTTCGGGTTTCCAGCGCTCGGCTTCGGTGTCCATATCCCCGGCATAGCTGGTCGCGCGGGCAAGTAAATCGCGGGTCGCCGCGGGCGGCACTTAATGGGTTAAAGCCATTGCCTGCCCCGAAAGCCTCTGCTAGAGGCGCGC
>JBBATT010000088.1:7209-8507 GCA_040398605.1 Chakrabartia sp. | reverse complement strand
GATCGCCAAAAATGGTGGCAGACTTGGCAAAACCTTGTGGACCGAAGTGGATGCAGGCGAAAAGGTTGAGGTCATCGGCGTGTGGGACGGGCCGGAAGAAGCCCGCCGCGTCGGGGAAATGGCAGAAGACCATCAGCGCGCCGGAGGTTCGCTCGACGAATTGGCCATCCTTGTGCGCGCCCAGTTCCAGACACGCGAATTTGAAGACCGGTTCATCTCGATCGGCCTGCCCTACCGCATCATCGGCGGTTTTCGTTTTTACGAACGCGCCGAAATTCGCGATGCCCTCGCTTATCTTCGGCTTGTGAACCAGCCGGCAGACGATCTCGCCTTTGAACGCATCGTCAACCAGCCCAAGCGCGGCCTGGGGGACAAAGCGCTCGCGCGGGTGCAGATGTTCGCCCGTAGCCTTGGCCAGCCCCTCGCCCATGCCGCTGTGGCCATTCTCGATAGCGATGAACTGACCCCACAGGCACGCCGAGCGTTGGGCGGCTTCGTCAGTGACATTGCCCGTTGGCGGGACTTGTCCGTTGGCCTTCCCCATTATGATCTCGCGCGGCAGATCCTCGATGAAAGCGGCTACACCGCCATGCTACAGACCGATAAGTCAGCCGAAAGCGCGGGTCGTCTTGAAAACCTAAACGAACTTGTCCGCGCGATGGAAGAATATGAAACGCTCGGTGCGTTCCTAGAACATGTCAGCCTTGTCATGGACAATGACGCACAGGGCGATGGCGAGAAGATCACCATGATGACCATCCACGCTGCCAAGGGGCTGGAGTTTGACCGCACCTTTCTCGTCGGGTGGGAAGAAGGCGTCTTCCCCTCACAGCGGGCTTTGGATGAAGGCGGCATGGCGAGCCTAGAGGAGGAACGCCGCCTTGCCTATGTCGCCATCACGCGGGCACGGCGGAAATGCACGATCCTCCACGCCGCCAACCGCCGCATCTATGGCCAGTGGACATCGAGCATACCCAGCCGCTTCATCGCTGAATTGCCTGCCGATCATGTCGAGCAGGAAAACTCCATGTCCGGTGGCGAAAGCATGTGGCGGGCGAATTGGTCGCAAACTGCTGATCCCTTCGCGCACGTGAGCCGAGGCACGGGACGCGGACCCGGTTGGCAGCGGGCAACAACCAGCTATTCCTCAGCGCCCACCCGCATTGTTGAGGCCCGTGCAAGCGCGGTCAGCCTAGGCAATAAGGGCCGCAGCGATCTCGCCATCGGCCAGCGCGTGTTCCACGAAAAATTTGGCTACGGACTTATTGCTGAGATTGAAGGCAACAAGCTGGAGATCA
>JBBATT010000088.1:0-7199 GCA_040398605.1 Chakrabartia sp. | reverse complement strand
GATCAACTTTGAACAAGCGGGGCGCAAGCGGGTGCTTGATACCTTTGTAACTGCTGGCTGACGCCGCGGCCGCACGCGGCTGACAAGCGCCCAAAATGGCAGCTTTTCATGGGCCTGTGATGGTAAAACTCTTTTCCTTCGTTCCGTTAACTAGGCGGGCTCACAACACTTATCCCTTTCAACCTGTCAGCCCCATTCACGCAGCAACAGGAACGAACCCCATGACATTTCGAAAACTTGGTCTCGCCATCATTCTTGCCACATCACCGGCCTTCGCTGCTGGGGACGTTCACTGGACCTATTCGGGCCAAGCCGGGCCCGAGCACTGGGGGGAATTAAAGCCTGAATTCGCAACCTGCAGCACTGGCAAGCAGCAGTCACCGATTGATCTGGCGCAGGCCAACACGATCGGCCAGATTGCGGTGAGCGCGGATTATAAGCCTGCGCCGCTGAACATCCTGAACAATGGACATACTGTGCAGGTCAATTTTCCTGCCGGGTCGACAATGACGAGTGCCGGGCATGAGTTTTACCTCCTGCAGGTTCATTTCCACACGCCATCGGAAGAGGCCATTAACGGCAAACGTTTCCCCATGGTGGCGCACTTTGTCCATAAAGATGCCAAGGGCGCTCTCGGTGTTCTCGGCGTGTTTTACGAGGAGGGTGCCGCCAACGCAGACCTCGCCAAGATCATCGCGGCCGCACCAAAGTATGAGAAGGCCGCAGCACTTGTCGCGGGTGTCACGATCAATCCGGCGGATCTCATTCCCTCGACGTTGAACGTCTATCGCTTCCAAGGTTCGCTCACCACGCCGCCCTGCAGCGAAGGCGTCAACTGGCACGTGGCGCAGTCGACCGTAACAGCCAGCCCAGACCAACTGCGCGCCATGAACAGCATCATGGGCAACAATGCGCGCCCAATCCAACCGCTCAACGGGCGTCTCGTCGTTGCTCCGGCGAACTGATTTTATTTCCCAAACAAGCCTTTGAGGACCTTGCCCACAGCTTTGCGCTGTGTGGCAGGGGCTTCATAGCCAATCTGCATCGCCGAAACGGTGATCGCATTCCGGATGGCGACGGATTCATCGTTCTTCTGATCAGAAGTCGGCGGTCTCTTAGCCGGTCCAATGCCAACACCGGGTAGCCCCGACTTACCAAGGCTGGCGACAAACCCCGCATCATAGGCATCGTAGCTGCCAATCTGCGTCATCACCCAGGGCGCGCCGTCCAGCTTATCCGGAAAATTGACGTTGAGTGTGATGCCGCGCGGGATCATTCGTCCGCTTTTTTCTTCCTTTTCTAAAGCCTTCATCAACGTCGTGGTGAGCCGGGCAACGACCACCGATGCTGGGTTGGCAAGCGCGGCGTTGTCGACCGTCCCCATCCCTGCGCTCAGCGCGATGGCGGGAATATCCCGAACGGCGGCATATTGAACGTTGCTGACGGTACCGGAGCTAATGACGATATGGCCGACATTCTGCCCCTCATTGGGGCCAGATAGGACGAGATCCGGTGCTTTGCCCCATCGCGCCTTGGCCAGCACGTCGATGCCGTAAAGCGTCGCCATCACGGGTGTGCCGTCCACATAATTCCAATCCGCGCCAAAGCCTGAACGCGTCATTGGCCCAGCCCCAGGATCTCCAGCCTTCGCGGCTCCATTCAGGCAGTCCGCGGCCAATGGCCCCAAGGGGCGCATGAATTTGACGGCAGCGCCCATGCCACTCTGCCCCGAGCACGGGACTGAGACGATGACGTCATGACCCTGCGCCTTTAGCTCCTCATACAGCGCCTTCACATTGCTTGTGAGACCATCGTCATTGGTCAGCACAATGTTCTTTGCGAACGCGGGCTGCGTGCAAAGCCCCGCCGTCAGCGCAGCCATCCAAACCTTCTTCATGTAACTCTCTCTCCCAGAGGCGGAGCACACGCCCCGCCCCTCACTTTTGCTGTACTTAGAACACGGCCTTTGCGTCGGTTCCCATCATCGCGCCACGCACCATCGGGATGGGTGGTCCACCATAGCCCAAGAAGGTGTCGTGGAACGCCTTCCACTTAGAGCGGTCTCCACCTGTCCAGTCTTCGCGCAGTTTGCGGATCATCAGCTTGCCCATCGTGTAATTGAGATAGGCAGGATCATAGGTGCCACGCGCCGATTGTTGGCGGGCATTGCCTTCATCCTGATAGCATTCCTTGATGAACATCTGCCGCGACTGATCCTGCGTCATCCCGCGCGCATGCATGCCAATGGCCGAAAGATAGCGGCAGTCGCGCAGCAGCGCGTTGGACAGCTGCCCGATGTGCGTTTCGGCATCGCCCTTGTTCAACCCTGCATCCCACATCATCTCCTCGGTATAATGTGCCCAGCCTTCGGCAAAGGCATAGCCTACAAACACCCGCCCAAAGAGCGACTTCGCCCGGTTGGCATGCAGGAAGTTGAGGAAGTGGCCCGGCCACACTTCATGCGTGGACGTGAACAGCAGGTCCTTTGACCCCGGCACATAGGCATCGCGGGTCTTGGCATCCCATGCGGGATCTGGCGGAGATATGTAATAGACCGACGGCAGACCTGTCTCATACGGCCCCGGAATATCGATATAGGCGGAATTCTGACGATTATAGGGCGGCGACTCCTCCACCTGCGCCTGCTCGGTGCCGGGGATGGTGACAATGTTGTTGTCGATCAGGAACTGGCGCAGCATCGGCAGTTGTTCCCGCGCTTCGGCGACGGGACCTGCGGCAGACTTTTTTGAATTCATCTTGTCCATGCACGCGGCAATGCTCTTGCCAGGAGCGAACTTCGCGCATTCGACCTTGAGCGCATCCTGATTGCGCTTGAGATCAGCATGGCCCACCGCCAGCAACTCATCAAGAGGAACATCGACGCCTTCGGTCGCCGCCAACATGCGCGAGAAGCGGTCTGGCCCAAGCGCGAAGTTGGTCGTTGCCGTCTTCTTCTGACCTTCGAGCCAAGTCGCCATGCCGCTCATCGCAGCAGCAGCCTCTTTGGCCACGACATCAAATTCGGCCTGCAACGCGGGGTCCTTGACGCTGGCGAACGCCGTTTTCGCGTCGCCGGTGTAATAATCGGCAAAGCCTTTAAAGCCGGGGATACCGTAGTTGACGAAGCTGATGGGCATCGGTGTTTTCAGATTAGCGCGGATCTGTTGCACAGCCCCCGGAATGGCGCGCGCATATTTGATGAACGCCTTCATCCGTGTTTCCGCATCGGCATAGGGACGCGCAATGTAGACATTGGGGTCCAAACCGTTGTCGAAGTACCAGCTGACATCGGTGTGTGGTGAATCCGCGTCTTCAATCCAGAACAATTCACCCTGCGCAACATGGACCAAATAGTCCCGCTCAAACTTCTCGTCAGCCGTCATGCCGTCGGTGTTGAGCGCCTTGGCCGTCGTGATGGCATTCTTGAGAAAAGCGATCCGGGCCGCGATGCCATCTTCGCTCCAATTTGCCAAAACGCCATCATATTCATGGCGTCCCTGATAGACAGCAAAGCTGGGGTTCTGCCGGAAATAGTCTTCTAAAAAACGGTCGGTAAAGGCCTGCCACGGCCGAACGGCGGGCACAACGGGCGGCGGGGCAGTGATGACGGGCGGTGCCGCTGCCACTTCGGGCTTCGTGGCGCATCCGCCAAGGGACAGGGCCCCAATGGCGACGGACACAGCCAGCGTAAAACGCTGCGATTTCATGAAATATTCTCCCGACCAGATTTCTATTCGACTCGTAGATGCCACAAAGGTTGCACCAGACCGTCCACCGCGCCAAGGATAATCCCGTGACTGAGACAATCCCCGCCCCCACCCATCCACTGGCCTATCGCGATTATCGTTTTTACTGGATCGCGCGTTTTTCCGCGGTGCTGGCGACGATGGGGATGGTCGTTGTCCTTGGCTATCAGTTTTACGATGTCGCGCGCACAGATTATGGCATGTCGATCAAGGAAGCCTCCTTCCAGCTTGGCCTGCTCGGCCTCGCCCAATTCATCCCGCTTGCTGTCCTAACGCCGGTGGCCGGTTGGGTGGCGGACCGGTTTGACAGGCGGTATGTGGCGATGCTCGCCAATATGATCGACGCCGCAGTGGCGCTGACATTGGCAATCCTGACCGCAAATGACGGACTGACCTTGCCGCTCCTCTATCTGATGGCGGCACTGCATGGAGTGGCCCGCGTGTTCGTCGGCCCCTCCATGTCGTCTATCGTTCCAAACATTGTCCCAGCAAACATTTTGCCGCGCGCCATCGCGTTCAATTCCATGGCATGGCAGACCGGCTCGGTGATTGGGCCGGGCATTGGCGGCATCCTGTTCGCAATTGTGCCCGCAATGCCTTATTGGCTGGCGGCGGCACTCCTCCTGCTGGCATCGCTCGCCATTGCGCAAATCAAGCCGCTTCCCAAGGTCGAGATCAAGGGCACAGCCCACCCCTTCCGACAGATGATCGACGGGTTGCAGTATACGTGGAACGAACGTTTCCTGCTTGGGGCCATCACGCTCGATCTCTTCGCCGTGTTGTTGGCGGGTGCGACAGCCCTGCTGCCGGTTTATGCCCGTGATATCCTGATGGTCGGGCCGGAGGGTCTTGGCTGGCTGCGTGGTGCACCGGCTGCAGGGGCGACGTTGATGGCCTTGTGGTTCTCCTTCCGTCCCCTCCAGCATAATGTCGGGGTGAAAATGCTTTGGGCCGTTGTGGTGTTTGGGATTGCGACCATCGTGTTCGGCCTTTCCAAAAACTACTGGCTGTCGCTCAGCGCCATGGCAGTGCTGGGGGCAGCCGACATGCTTTCGGTCTATGTGCGGTCCTCTTTGGTGCAACTCAATACGCCTGATGACATGCGCGGGCGCGTCACAGCTGTCTCCACATTGGCCATTTCCGGTTCCAATGAATTGGGTGAATTGCAGTCTGGCTTTGCCGCCGCACTGCTCGGCCCGGTGGGGGCTGTTGTTTTTGGCGGCGTCGGGGCTATCTTTGTTACAGCACTCTGGGCCAAGCTGTTCCCGGAACTGAAGAACGCCAAAACTTTCGAACCGCAATTCAGGAAGAACACACAATGAAGTTCGATTCGATCCTTGCCACAATCGGCCAAACCCCGCACGTCCGCGTGTCCCGCCTGTTTCCGGACCATGAGGTCTGGATCAAATCGGAACGCGCCAACCCCGGCGGGTCGATCAAGGATCGTATCGGCCTTGCGATGATCGAGGATGCGGAACGCTCCGGCACCCTCCTGCCCGGCGGCACGATTGTCGAGCCAACCTCGGGCAATACCGGCATCGGCCTTGCCATGGTCGCGGCGGTCAAGGGTTATAAGCTGATCCTTGTTATGCCGGAGAGCATGTCTGTCGAGCGCCGCCGGTTGATGTTGGCCTATGGCGCAAGCTTTGACCTTACGCCTCGCGAAAAAGGCATGAAGGGCGCCATTGAGCGCGCTTTGGAGATTGTCGCCTCCACGCCCGGCGCATGGATGCCGCAGCAGTTTGAAAACCCTGCCAATATTGACGTTCACGTCCATACGACGGCTGAAGAAATCCTAGCTGATTTCAAGGACACGCCCATCGACGCCATCATCACAGGTGTCGGCACAGGCGGGCATATCACCGGCGTAGCGCAGGTGTTGAAGCCCCATTGGCCCAATCTCAAAGTTTACGCGGTCGAACCGACGCTCTCCCCCGTTATCTCGGGCGGCGCGCCTTCGCCTCACCCCATTCAGGGGATTGGCGCGGGCTTCATCCCGAAGAACCTTCACACCGATCTGCTCGATGGTGTCATTCAAGTGGACCCAGCCGACGCCAAAGACATGGCGCGCAAGTCTGCCACGCTGGAAGGCATGCTGGTTGGTATCTCGTCCGGTGCGACGCTGGCCGCCATCAAGCAGAAACTGCCAGTCCTACCCGCCGATGCCCGTGTGCTGGGCTTCAACTATGACACAGGCGAGCGTTACCTCTCCGTTCCGGACTTCCTGCCGGAGGCGTAAGCCCTCGCCTTCCTCCCCGTGGCAAAAAATGATCTCTATCATTCGACGCAGGACGCCGCCGTCGATGCGATCCGGCAAGCGGACGCCAGAGGTGTCCGCGCGGGACCAATCGTTGCCCTTTGCCTCTTGGCGGCACTCGCCCTCGGGGTCTGGGCTTGGTCAGCGGGCTGGCTCACTCAGGCTTTTGACGGTGTTCAGCAGAGCGCGATTGACGAATACTCGATCAAGATACCAGCAAATGTCCCGACGGTCGAACCGCTCGAATTGAAGGAAGTGCCAGTCGAGATCGCTAAGAAGATCAACGACGCGACGCCCTTCACAAAGGAACCCGTCCCACCAGCCGCCCCTTTCCGTATTTCAGGGGACGCCACTGACATTGCCCGCGCGACGGACTGTCTGGCGGCGGCCATCTGGTATGAGGCCGGGGCTGAAGCACTTGCGGGTAAGAAGGCTGTGGCGCAGGTCGTGCTCAACCGCGTCCGGCATCCCGCTTACCCCAAGTCCGTCTGCGGGGTCGTCTTTCAGGGGCAGGAACGCACAACGGGGTGCCAGTTTACCTTCACCTGCGATGGCGCCATGGCGCGCGTTCCAGGGGTAGACGCGTGGGGACAGGCGCGCGGCCTTGCCCGCATCATGCTCAATGGGGAAGTCTTCAAACCGGTCGGCGTTGCCACGCACTATCATACAGACTGGGTGCTCCCGGCTTGGAGCGCAAAGCTTGATAAGGTCCACAAGGAAGCGACACACCTCTTCTTCCGCTGGACCGGTTTCTGGGGCACGCCTGCTGCCTTCCGCGGCCGCTATGCCGGGGTCGAACCTTCGGTGCAGAAGCTGATGATGCTTTCCCCCGCCCATGCACAGGTGGACGCCGGTGATGCCGTCATCGGGGATTTACTGGCGCTTGATCCTACACTTGGAGTCCCAGGGGCCGGTGGAGAGATGCCCCCCGGCACACCGCCTGTCGGCAATGGCGTTCCAGCCAACGCTTATGGCTTCAAGCCGCGCCTTCAGAGCCCCTCAGGGGACTTCATCGCATTTGTCGTGCCCAAGAATACCGACCCCGGCCAGCTGCTTGGCCTCGTCCTCGCATCCTGTTCCGTCAAACCTTATTGCAAGGTGCTCGTCTGGACCGACAATCGTCGCGCGCCGACCAAGATGCCGGTCACCGATGATCAATTGGCGGCGATGGCGTTCAGCTACCTTCGCAACCGCTC
>JBBATT010000087.1:0-8547 GCA_040398605.1 Chakrabartia sp. | reverse complement strand
GACGTTCGCCCAGCAAGGGTTGGCCTGGGCGTCACCCATCAACAACGGCGACAACCCACAGACCACGCTGGCCTATGTCTGCGCGGTGGCGAACGGTTCACAGACGCCCAGCAGCACGTCCGATCTCTGGATCGTGCTCTCGCTGGCGAGAGACTAAGCCGTGCGCGGACTGCCTGCGGCGCTGCTCGCACTCTTGTCGGCGCTGCCAGCGGCGCTTGCGGAACCGCCGCAGCAACGCCCGATCATGACGCTTGGCGGCGCTGCACACTTCCTCGGCGCGTCGGTCGATATGAACTTCGCCGCCGGCCAATACTTCGGCCTGTCGCCGGGACAACTCACTGTTTCCCGCGCATCGAATGACTGCGAGGTTTCAAAAGCCGGGAACTTGAACTGCGTCGGGCCGAACGTGCTCAATATCACGCCAGGGGATGGGGCTTGGGTTTGGGAACCACGGACGAACAGCGACCCGAATAATCAGATGACGGGTGCTGTTGCTGGCGTGATCGGTAGTGGGGGAGCGCTTCCTACGGGGTGGATCATTATTTCCGCAGGGCTGTCTCAACAAGTGGTAGGGACAGGTACGCTTGCTAACGGGATGAAATATATTGATATCCGTTTATCTGGCACTTCTAGCAGTCAGTTCGCTGCAATATCTTTTACCAATGCTGTCCCATATACATATGGGCAGACGCTGTCCATGACGCTGTATGCAGCGTTAACGGCGTCGCCGGACATCGCTAATGTTGCCGTTTTTGGCCTAAAGTTTACCGACAATCTATTTGGTCAGTTCGGGAACACGACGACGGCGCTTACGGGTTCGCTAACAAGATTTACGATTTCGGGGACGTCTACCACCAATCCGGCCGCAGTATCGGTTAGTTCGGCTCTTTTCTTTAACATGACGGGCGTGTCGGGGCAGACGGCGGACTTCACTCTGCGCCTCGCACTCAACCAGACCGAACTCAACCCTAACCTCCCGGCAAGCGTCGCGAGCGCGGTCAAAGCGGCGGACGGAACAGGCGGCGTCAACGGTGCGGGCGTCTATACCATCACCGGCGGTACTTGCGCGACGCAGCCGACGACGAACGCGACATGGGCCGCAGGCGTGCTCACGATCGGCGCGGTCGTCAACGCCGGCTCATGCACGGTGCTTCCGCCGTCCCCCGCCACGCTCGCGTATTCCAGTGGCGCGGCGACGGGGTGGACCGGCGCGACCGCAACGCTGACGCCGGTTAACAACTCGGCGCAGGGCTTCGGCACCGGCCCGATCCTGACGACCAGCGGGGCTGTGACGCGGGCAGGGACTAGCGTCCAGCTCCCCACGTCGATTGCGACGCAACTGGCGAGCCAAGGCGCGATCATGGCTCGCACAACAAGCATAGCGCAAGGCAGCGCGCGGATAATCGGGACGGGTGTACCATCCACCCCGCTTGCAATTGATACGGTAAGCAAGAAATGTGTGACATATAACGGAACTACGCTAACGTCTAGCAATTACACGATGTTGTCAGGTGTCACGGCGTCCTGCGCGGTCTCCACTCCTGGCGGGAGCAGCGTGTCCATAGCCGCAGGGAATACCACACCAGCAACAGCCGCCGCGCCATTAACCCCACTTACTGGCGGGTTGTTTCTCGGGTCACAAGCAGGTTCGACCCTATACTTAAACGGGTCCGTTCAGCGGCTGGCCTTCTGGCCTGCGCCGCTCACTTCCGCGACTTTGCAGGCGGTGACGAAATGATCGACTACTGCGAGCGCAAAGAGCGCAACAAGATCGCTGCTGCCAAATACCGAGCTAAGGACAAGAATAATGCCCGAGAGATTGCGCGAGCGTCGAAGGCGAAAATCCGCAAGCTGCCGTCGTCAATACTGCAAAGCTCTGGTCATGACGCGGAGAGGTTTTGGGTCAGGGTAGACCGGAAAGGGGCCGACGATTGCTGGAATTGGACGGGCGCGGTTCTCAAGAAATATGGCTACGGCGTCATCGCGCTCGACAACGGGAATAACGTCAGATCGCACCGCGTCGCCTACACGCTCTGCTGTGGCGAAATCCCCGACGGACTGCTTGTTTGCCACAAGTGCGACAATCGTAAGTACTGTAATCCCGGTCATTTATTTGTCGGCACACAGAAAGATAATATCGCGGATGCAATGAGTAAAGGGCGTCACTCATCGCTTCACCAAAACAAGACTTGGAGTGCGGAACTTGTTTGATTACCTATTCGCCGCCCCCGATCAAGCCGCAGCCCAGGCCGACCCCGCGCTTGCCGCCTATTGGCTCCCGGCCAATCCGCCGTTCACACCCGGCGGCTGGCGCGGCGATTGCGTCAATGCCGGGCTCCAGGTCTGGAACTCTGCGCAAGACACAACGGCGACCGTCACCGATCCCATGATGGGGACGCGGACCATCACCACGCACGCCTACCTGCCCGGATACTGGCTTAACATCGCGACGAACGCGCGCAACCCGGCGCTGGAAGCCTCTCCGCTACTCATTCTCGGCGCCGACCGCGACGCGGCAGACGCAGGCGCTCCGCAGACGCAATACATTTTCTGCTTCGGCCCCGGTCAGTCCCTTGGCCAATTCGCCGGAATGAACGTCTCGCCGCTGATGGCGGGCGCGAACTATCCGTTTGGGGCGTTTCAGTAATGGCCAAGAAAGCCTCCAAGGTCCGTAACGATCCCGGCGAGTCGGTCAAGCCCGACCCCGTCGAGAAGAAGCTTGATCGCTCGGACGAGCTGCTCGGCAATAAAGACGTCAAGGAAGCTCTGCTCGACATCTACAAGGACATCGAGAAGGGCTTTCAGGAGCAGGCCGACAGGTCCGACGACAATATGGACTATTGGGATTGCTACAATAACGTGTTGAATGGCAACCAGTTCTACGAGGGGAACTCCCGCATCTTCGTCCCGATCGTGAACAACGCAGTCGGCGCGCGCAAGACCCGGTTCGTTAACCAGATGTTCCCGATGTCGGGGCGCTATGTCGAGGCAACGACCGAAGACGGCAACCTGCCGCAGACCGAGATGGCGCTGCTGGAGCACTATGTTCGCACCGCCAAGCTGCGCACGCAGGTGGCCCCCGCGTTGGTCAAGAGCGGCGATATTGAGGGGCAATATACGATCCAGGTCACATGGCGCGAGAGTGAGCGCCACGTCGTTCGCAGGGTCAAAAAGCCCCCGGAGATCGACGAAGGCGTGACGGGCGCAGCGGGGCCGGAAGACGAGATCGACGACATTGAGGAAGAGACGCTGCGCGAGGGGCGGCCCCACGTCGAGGTCATCTCGGACAGCGACCTGCTGGTGCTACCCGCCACCGCCGACAGCCTCCAGAACGCGCTCGACGAAGGCGGCTCGGTAACGACGCTGTGCCGCTGGACCAAGACGAAGATCAAGAAGATGGTCAAGTCCGGGGCCATCGACAAAGAGGCGGGTGACGCGCTCGCCGAAGAGATGACCAAGGAGGCGAAGACCGAGATGGTTGACGCCGCTAAGGAGATGGTCGATGCGGCGGGGATCAAGGGGCACGGGCGCGGCAAGTTCGCGCTGGTCTATCGCACCTGGACGAAGCTCACGATCGACGGCGAGCGCCGCATCTGTCTGGCCTATTTTGCGGGGCCGGATCGTATTCTCGGCTGTAAGCGTAACCCTTACTGGTCCGACCGCATCGACGTGATCTCGGCGCCCGTCGAGAAAGTGGCGGGATCGTTCAAGGGTAAGTCGAAGGTCGAGCCGGTGTCGCGGCTCCAGTACCAAGCGAACGACGCGGTCAACCTTGCGATGGACAGCGCGGCCTACGCGCTGCTCCCCATCACGATGACCGACCCCGAGCGCAATCCGAAGATCGGCTCGATGGTGTTGAGCCTCGCGGCAATATGGGAAACGAGCCCGAACGACACCAAGTTCGTCTCCATGCCCCCGTTGTGGAAGGATGGCCTGGAGATCGTCGCTACGGCCAAGGCGATGATATTCGAGACGCTGAGCGTCAACCCCGCGCAGATCACCACGGCGGGCGCGGCCAAGGCCAAGAAGATGAACCAAGCCGAGATCGCCAATGAGCAGCAGATCGACATGCTGACGACCGCCGACGCGGTGACGGTCATCGAGAGCGAAATCCTCACGCCGATGCTCACGTTCATGCTGGAGCTGGACCACCAGTATCGCGACGAAGACCTGATGGTGCGCGAGTATGGCGAGACCGGGATGCGTGGCAACATGCAGATGATCCCGCCCGTTCAGATGGACAAGATGTATGCGTTCCGCTGGTTCGGCGTCGAGGCGGCGCGCAACGCGCAGCAGATGCAGCAGCAGATCGCAGGCATCAACGTCATCATGAAAATCCCGCCGCAGATGTATAAGGGCTACACCGTCGACCTGGGGCCGGTGCTGTCGCAGATGGTGGAGAACCTGTTTGGCCCCCGGCTCGCGCCGCTCACGTTCCGCGATGCGCGCACGGAGCTGTCGGTCGACCCGATGCAAGAGAATGAAATGCTCGCCGATGGCTTCCTGGTGCCGGTCCACAAGATGGACGACCATATGGCGCACATGCAGGCGCACAAGCAGGCGATGCAGATGACGGGCGACCCGCACGGCACCATCAAGGTCCACATGATGGCGCACATGCAGGCGATGCAGGCCCAGCAGATGGAGCACGCGCAGGAGGCCGGGCCACAGCCCGTAGCAGCGCCGGGCGGCCCCAAGGGGGGTGCGCAGCCCCAAGCGCCTCGCGGCGGCCAGCAGCCGCCCGGCGCGATCCACGCCGACCAGATGAAAGACCCCGCAGCCGCACCGAGGATGTAAGCGATGATCGACATGGGAGAAGTCAGGCAGACGCCGACCGCCAACTACACGCCTGCGCTGATACGCCACAGCAAGATCGTGCTGCACCGCACCGAAGGTCCGACCGCCGAAGGCGCGGTCAATTGGCTCGCGCGCCCGACGACGCGCGCGAGTGCGCACTTGGTCTCGGACGGCACCGGCAAGCTGACCTACCAGATGGTGCCGCTCCAGTTCCGCGCCTGGGCGCAGTGCAATTTCAATTCGGAGTGCATCAGCATCGAGTATCCCGGCTTCACCGCAGAGGGCGTGCCCGATGCGCTGCTAGCCGTGATGGCGCGCGACACTGCATGGTTGCTGAAGGCATACGCGCTGCCGTGCCGTCACGCCGAGAGTGGCGAGGGCGACGGCTTCTGCTCGCACCACGACCTTGGCCAAGCAGGTGGCGGCCACACCGACATCTGCGGCGTTGACGACAAGACGTGGCGCAAGCTGGAGCGCGGCGTGAAGATGGCCTTCGACGCTTTCGGCGATGATCCGCTGCCGGTGTGGGCGCTGCACGGCGTCCCCAACCCGCATCACACGTCGCTGCCAGCGGTGGTGACGCCCGAGCCCAGCCACAGCGGGCTGGAGCGGATTACGCCCGGCGACGTCGATCGCGTCCACCTGACTGTTAGCGGGTACCCGCTCGGCAGCATTGCCGACTGGCAATACCGCCTTAAGTTAGTAGGGGCCAACCCGTCGCTTGTCATTGACAATGATGAGGGCCATACTACGCGGGTTGCGATCGGCACTTTCCAAAAGGCCGAAGGCATGGTTGTCACCAACGAGACCAACCCCGCCACATGGGCGGCGCTGGTCAAGGCCACAGGCTAGGGGCGCGCTATGAACTCGGACGAAATCAAAAGCCTCATCGTGAAGGTGTCGCTGGTCGCGCTGTCGGGCGTCGCCACGGGGCTCCACATGAGCGGTGATCAGCTCACCGCCATTGTCACCGACCTCGCGGACGTCATCGTGCTCGGCATCGGTATCTGGATGCACCGCGGCATGGTGAAGACCCCGGAGACGAAGTGATGCGCAAGCTGCTTCTCATCAGCGCGGCGGCGCTCGCACTCGCGGGCTGCAACCCCAACCCCGATGTCGCGACGCCCAACCAAGCGGTTATCGCGATCAACGCCTATAACGCGGGCGTCGCGACCGGGAAGAACTACCTGTCGCTGCCCCTCTGCCCGGCGTCCGTCACGATCGCCACGGCGGCGTGCCGCACGCAGACGCTGAGCCAGCAGGTCTACTCGGCGCTGAAGGCGGGGCGGCCCGCGCGCGCGCAAATCCTCGCGGCGCTCAGCGCCAATGCAGCGCTGCCGATTACGGCGATCCAGACGCTGGAGGCGGCCTATGCCGTCATCCGGCAAATCCCGGCAAAGTGAGGGCACCGTCATGGGCGCTATTCTCCCGCTGATCGTCACCGTCATCGAGTCGCTACTGCCGATCATTGGCGGCGCCACGACGGGCCAGGTCTTCAACATCATCGTGCTGCTGGAGAAGATCATCCCCACGGTGGTGCAGGAGGCGACTGATCTGGTGCAGCCAATCCAGAACATCATCGCGTCGCTGTCGTCCAACAGCAGCGTGACTGCCGATCAGATCGCGCAGCTCAAGGCGCAGAGCGACGCGCTCGACGCCGCGCTGGATGCCATTGCCGCCCAAGACAACGTGATCTGATGTCCGCCGACGACAACTCCTGGCACCTGGACAAGAAGGTTCCGATCACATTGATCGGGGCCATCTTGCTCCAGACATTCGGGTTTGGTGTCTACGCGGAGAACCTGAACAATCGCGTCGCCAGCTTGGAGCGCGACACGCTGTCGTCGCGCGCGGAGTTCGCCAAGCTGGAGGACGCGCGCGAGGCGACCGTGCGCGCCATCGACGCGCTGACCTTCCAGACCAAGGCCGTCGACCGGACGCTGGAGGGGCACGAGAAGCATTTCGCTGATCTAGCAGCGGCGATAGCGCGCGTGGAAGAAACCCTGCGCGGGCACAAGTGACATTGACTGCTAGCAGATTTACCTGCTATGCAAGACCTATTCGACTCGTGGCCGTTAGTCACGCTCGCGTAGCGACCGTAAGCCGCCGAAGGGAAGTAGCAGATGTTGGACGACCCGAGAGAGCCCCCCGATGAAGAAATCCAAGACGACCTCGGCGAAGAAGCCGAAGATGCCGGACTCGATGACGACGAAGGCGGGGGCGAAGCCGGTGGGCAAGAAGGTGATGAAGCCGAAGGCGAAGAAGGGCTAGCCGAGCCGCCCAAGCCGTCTCGCGCCACCAAGGCGGTCAACGAGGCGAAACGGATTGCTCGGGAGGCTGCTGCTGAAGCAGCCAACCTCAAGCGGGAGATCGCAGAGCTTCGCCAGCAACGGCAAGCCCCGCGGGAAGAAAGCCCGGCTGAAGAAGAAGCCCGCATCTCGCTGATGTCGGTCGAAGAGCGTGTCGATTACAAGCTGGCCAAGGCCACGAAGGCGCACGAGCGCCAGATGGCGGTGGTCCAGTTCCAAGCTTCGGACATGGCCGACAAGGCCGCGTTTGAAGCCAAGTCGGCCTACGAGCCCCGCTACAAGCGGTACGCTTCCGACGTCGAGAAGCTTCTCGCGTCCGAGCGCGCAGCGGGGAAGAACTGGCCGCGCGAGACGGTTTTGAAGTTTGTGCTCGGTGAGCGCGTGCTGAACAGCAAGCCCGCCGTGGACAAGCAGCGCAAGGACGCACAGCGCCGGGTGAACAGCCAGCGCACGTCGTCCGAAGCGGGGCGAAGTGATCGCGCCGCGCCGCGAGGCAGGAGCGATGGGAACTCGGTTGCCGATCTCGAACGGCGGCTGAATGGGTCTACATCTAACACGCGGCGGTGTGCCGCGAACATGAGGGGCAAGGCACATGCCGGTTAACCAGTCGAGCGGCTTTCAAGCTGACGTAGAAGCTTACATCGCACAGTCGACGCTTCCGCTCGCGCGGCGCCAGTTGGTCGTCTACCAGTTCGGCGACCCACTCGAACTGCCGAAGGGGCGAGGCGTCGTCTATCAGGCCGCGCGCTGGAACCGCGTCCCCCTCCCTTACGCGCCGTTGTCGGAAGGCGTGCCGCCCATCGGGCAGAGCATGACCGTGACGATGGTGTCGGCGACCGCCGCCCAGTGGGGCGACAAGATCACCCTCACCGACGTCGCCGAGATGACGATTAAACACCCGATGTTCAATATCGCCAAGCAACTCTGCGCGCTGGCCGTCGCCGAGACCCTGGAGCGCAACACGTTCAACAACCTGAACGCGCTGACCCAGGTCAACTATGTGAACACCCGCGGCGCCCGCGCCAGCCTCGTGACTGGCGACGTGCTCAACCTGCACGAGATCAACCGCGTGACCGGCGCGTTGGAGACCATCGGCGCTCCGCGCTTCATGGGCGACGAGCAGACCGACACCAAGCTGGAGGCTGAGAGCGGCGGCGCGCGCGCATCGTCCGACCCCCGCGGGATGCCGCACTACACCGCGGTCATCCACAGCTTGGCGCAGCAGGACTTGCGCGAGAACTCCACCTTCGTCACGGCCTCGGCCTACAGCGACATCAACAAGCTCTACAACTCCGAGATCGGCGAGCTGGGCGGCGTCCGCTTCACGAAGACCAACATGGTGCCGACCTGGACCGGCTTTGCGTAGGTGCACGGCGTGGTGGTCCACTCGGGCGTCTTGGCCAGCGGCACCTATTACACGCTCGTCACCGGGTCCGACACG
>JBBATT010000086.1:0-8550 GCA_040398605.1 Chakrabartia sp. | reverse complement strand
TGCGGTCTTGGCTGTCGCAATGGGGATATGACACGACCAACGCGACCGGCCTTGGCAATGCGGCGCGGATTTCCTGCCCGGTTCTTGTCATCAACAACACAGCCGACCTTGCCTGCACGCCCAGCCATGCGCGGCGGCTGTTTGAGGCGATCGGGCATGATCGCAAAGCGTATCGCGATATCGCGGGCGCTGACCATTATTACATTGAGCGACCGGATCTGCTGCCGGATGCCGTTGCGACCTGTTCCGACTGGCTTACGCACACATTTGGGTGAGGCGAGGCGGCGCATAAAGAAAGGGACGACAGTCCCCCATCGCCCCCTTCAGGTTACATTGCTTTGACTACGGTAGGTGCAATGCAACACGAAGCTGCCTGCCTAACCTGCCCGCCGCAACCCCGCTTTACGACGAGCCGTTGCAGCCAAGGCTTGAGCCGTTGGTCACGCCTTGGGCGTGTACCAAATCGGCGACGTATAGGCGCGTTCCTGATCCTTCAGGCGCGCGCCTGCCGGGATCTTCGCCCCATAACGCAGCGCATCAAACACCGGCCAGCGCGGCGTCGGGATTTCCATCACGCGCAGATAATAAAAGCTGCGGACCTTGGGGTCGAATTCCGGATCAGCCCAAAGTGTGCGCAACTCCGTGGCGCCGATCGTGTTCTTATAGGTTGCGGTCTTCAGATCGACGGTGTCGCCAACCGGCGGCAGTTTATCCCCTATAAGCTTGCGCTTCGCCGCATCGCTCCAAGCGACGTTGAAAATCTTTTCGTGCATCTTGCCCGACGCATCGACCCAGCCTTTGACCATCTGGACGCGGTCTAGATTGGCGCCAATCGGGTCCTTCAGTGCAGAGATCAGGAACTTGGGCGCACCTTTGCCTGCCTTGAGGTCGCTGCCCATGGGGACGCCGCGAGCATAGCCCGCCTTGACCCAATTGGCCTTCCAGTCGGCATCGGTAAAGTCCCAGCCGCCAAAGATGCGCACGACCATGCGTGGGCCGGTGGTGGCATAAACTTCACGCTTGGCCATGGCGTCGAAGATCGCGCCGCGTGTGTTGGCCTTGGCCCAAACCGCAGCATAACCGCCGGCCAGATACTGCCAGCCAAAACGCCCCGTATTGGACCCCAGGTTCTGCGCCTGAGACGGGCGCGCTTTGCCCGGCTCGCCGCCGGAATGCTTGCCAAAGAAATTGTCCTCGTCGCCTGTCGCCAGCGCGGTGTGGCTGTCGGTCGATCCGATCATGCCCAACTTATAGGGGTTCACCCCTGTCTTCTGCTCAATGGCAAGGCCGCGCTTCAACGCTTCGCGGACATAGTCGCCCGCCAGCATGTCCGGCGTCTTCTTGTGCTCCATCGTCAGATTGCCGAGTTCCCAGCCGGCATCGCCGAAATCGGCAAATTCATCATTGGGGGATAGGAAAGGATGCGATTCACTGTCGCCCTTGATCTGCGTCGCTTCGACAATCGGCTCACGGGAGGCGCGACGGCGCGCATAAGCGGCGGTCATCGGTCCGCCACCGGGGCCCGTCATTTGGAACATCAGGCCGTTGGAGACATTTGAATTGTGGGGGATGGCAAGGATCTTGCCGCCCGTCTTCTTCTCATAGCCATCCATATAATCCCAAAGCTGATCGGGCGATGTGCCGATGAGCGAGGAATAGGGCTGAACCTGATCGGCCTTGTCTTTGCCGTCGCGCATGATGACGACGCGGTGCAGGTTATCGCCCTCGCGCATCAGCGTATATTCAAAGCCGTTGAACGCAGAGAACTTACCCGGCGTATTGTAGCGCTCGGTTATCTTGGTGTTGTCGTGCCAAACACCCGTTTCCCGTTCCAGCTGGTTCTTGGGGTCGAGCATTTCGGGCGGCAGCGTCCGCTTAGAGAAGCGATCAATGAGTTCCATCGCGACTGCCATGGACTCCTTGGGGCCCTTGTTCAGTTCATCATGCCAGCGCTGGAGAAGCGGATCATTCAACAAGAAGCGCGGCGCATCATGGATCGCCTTCAGTGCGGCAAGCCCGTCCGAATGGTCGGCGATGACAAGGAAGTCGAGTGGACGGGCGAGCTTTGCCTTCAGGCCTGTGGTCGACGTGACTTCTTCGCCCATGGCAAAGCGTAGCGCCTCTTCTGGCCCCAAACGGACACCGAGGCCGAACGCATCGGAGGAGTTGGAAGTATGCAGATGCGTGTCGCCGAAATAGACCTGTTCGGGATATTCGGCTTCCTTGATCTCAGCGTCGGTCTTCTTGCCGGAGATGAGATCTCGCGCCTTGTCGCAGGACGACAGGGACAATCCCAGTGACAGACCAAGTGCAACGACCGCTGCTTTTGACATCCAACGCGATTTCATCGCCATTCTCCCCTATTCCTCTTTTTCGGTTTCAAACAGCAATCCGTCGGGTTTGCAAGGGGGCACGGCTTTGCGTAAGCGCATCGATATGAGCCAATTAGAAGCAGTCATTTGGGATTTCGGCGGTGTCGTAACGTCATCGCCGTTTGAAGCCTTTAACCGTTATGAGGCAGATCGCGGTTTTCCGCGCGATACCATTCGCCGGATTAACGCAGCAGACCCTGATTCGAACGCCTGGGCGCTGTTTGAGCGCGCGGAAATTGACGCCGGGACCTTCGATGCGATGTTCGCAGAGGAAGCCGCGCGCATCGGGCATGACATCCGCGGCAACGACGTTCTGGCGCTTTTGTCCGGCGATATCCGCCCGCGCATGGTGGCCGCCCTCGATACCATTAAGGCGGCGGGCCACAAAGTTGGCTGCATCACCAACAACGTCCCCGCCGGAAAAGGCGCGGGCATGTCCACCTCCGAGAAAAAGGCCGCCGCTGTCGCTGACGTGATGACGCGGTTTGACCACATCATCGAAAGCTCAAAGGCCGGCATCCGCAAGCCTGATCCGCGCATCTACACGATGATGTGTGAGGCGCTGTCGGTCGCGCCGGAGGCGTGCATCTACCTTGATGATTTGGGCATCAACTGCAAACCCGCCGCCACCCTTGGCATGCGCGCCATCAAGGTGACAGGCGAGGAACAGGCCCTGGCGGATCTCTCTGCGATGACGGGGCTGTCCCTGTAGTAGCATGAGCTGGCTGGAGGTTCTCGCCGCGCTGTTCGGCCTTGCCAATATCCTGCTGATCGTGCGGCGCAGCGTGTGGAACTTCCCCGCCGCCCTCATCATGGTCACGCTCACCGGCGTCGTCCTGTGGGAGGCGAGGCTTTATTCCGATGCTGGGCTTCAGGCGTTCTTCTTCGTCGTCAATATCCTCGGCTGGGTGCTGTGGGCGCGCAACCGGGGGGAGGCAGGCGAGATTATTGTCGACCGCCTCGGCGCACTCGGGCAGCTCCTCTGGATCGCGTTGGCCATGGCCGCGACCTATGGCTGGGGCCTGTTCATGGCGGTCAACACCGATGCGACCAACCCCTGGTGGGATGCGAGCGTCGCCATGCTGAGCATCGCCGCGCAAATCCTGATGACGCGGCGCTACATCAACAATTGGCATTGGTGGATCGTCGTCAACATCATCTCCATCGGCCTCTATTGGCAAAAGCAGCTCTACGTGTTCACCGGCCTGTATGTGATCTTCCTCGGCATGGCGGTGTGGGGCCTCATCGAATGGCGCCGCGCAGAGGCCCGTCAGCGCACGCAATCTGCACCCGCATGACCGTCCGCACGATCTGCCTCCACGGCCCGGAAAGCACGGGCAAGACGGTGCTCGCCGCCGCTTTGTCGGAGCATCTGGCCGATGCGGCGGGCGCGATAGAAATTGTCGGCGAATTTGGGCGGGAATGGTGTGAGGCCAATGGCAGCTATACCAGCATGGCCGATCTGGTGATGATCGCGGCAGAACAGGAACGCCGCATCACCGCCGCCATCGCGCGGGCAGAGGCGGCCGGGCGAAGCTGGGTGATCTGTGATACCGATGCCGTAATGACCGCCGTCTGGGCCGAAATGCTGCACGGCGGGCAAGACCCCGCCTTTGCGCAGCTGACGCACTCAGCAGCGCTTTACCTCGTCCCCGATATTGATCTGCCCTGGGTGGAAGATGGCGTCCGCTATTTCGGGCAAGCCGACATCCGCCGGACGTTTATGGAGAGGGCGCTGGCCGAACTCGACCGGCGCGGCCTGCCCTATGCCATGGTGCGCGGGCAGGGCGCGGCGCGGGTGGAAAGCGCACTGGCGGCGGTGCGGGGGATGATGGGGTAGGGTAAAGAGGTGGATTGATCCGCCGTCGATCACCACTTGAGTGTTCCACCGCGCTCCGCCAAAAGAGGTTTCCAGAAGTTTGGAAAGCTAAGATTTAGGTGGCCCTGATGTGCCCCGAAGGAGTTGTGTGTGATTACGGACGCTGGAGTCGAGGTCGTTGTTGGTTACCCGGCCGGCGCACGTAGCGGCATTGACATATATTTTTCTGCTGATGTTGAAACCGACGGCCCAATCCCTGGGCCTTACTCAATGCTATCGTTCGCGCTGGCATATGCTGGCGCATTTGACGGAAAGACATTTTATAGGCCCCCAGAATACAACCAAACATTTTATGCTGAGCTAAAACCCATTTCAGATAGGTTTGAGCGACAGGCTTTGGCCGTCAATGGTCTGGATCGCCAACTTCTCTTAGAAGAGGGGCTTCATCCGGCAGTGGCAATGTCGCAAGCAGCGGAGTGGGTAAGACAATCAGCAGGCTTTGGCTCGCCGGTGATCGTTGCCTATCCTCTTAGCTTCGATTGGTCATGGCTGTATTGGTATTTCGTGCAATATTCACAGACAGGATCTCCGTTTGGCTATTCGAGGGGGTTCGACATTAAAACCGCAATTGCTGTTAAACTCGGTCGGATGGTAAGTAATTCAGGACGCTCGAGAATTCCTGAAAAAGTTAGATCTAAACTCGCCCATACTCATCACGCACTTGACGACGCGCTTGAACAGGCGGAGATATTTGCAAATGTCTTCACCATGAGCGCCGCCGATGGATAGCGAATATTTGAGAAAAATTAGAGTGTTCTCGGAAGAAAAGCTTGAGAAGGTCCGAGGTGATTTGTTTGCAGCGAACTCCATTTTCGGAGATAGAGCTAGCGTATATGCCACTGGCTCGTTTGGTCGCCTCGATGCGGGACCACGAAGTGATCTTGATATTTTTATCATTTCGGACGAAAGTTCCGAGCCAGATAAAGCTGCACTAAGCATCATTGATGAAATTAAACTGAAGTATAGTTTAATAAAAATTCCAGAAAGCAATGATCTACCCGATTTTGACGGCGGAGGCAGGTTTTTGTCTGTTCATCGAATTGACAGTTACACAAAATGGCTCGGTTCTCAGGAGGATGACTACCGCAATACGCTGACTGGTCGCATGTTAATGCTTCTTGAAAGCCGACCATTAATGGGAGATCTCATATATAAAAAGGCATGTGAGCAAGTGGTTGAAAAGTATTTTCGTGACTTTGAAGGTCATGAAGATAATTTCACACCGATATTTCTTTTCAATGATATTTTAAGAATGTGGAGAACTTTCTGTGTGAACTATGAGTTCAATAGGAAGTCGGGAGATTCGAGAGAAAAATTGAAAAACTTAAAGCTAAAATACATTAGACTTATGACATGTTACTCAAGTATAATATACTTACTTGCTGCATATTCAAACAACAAGACTGTATCTCCAAAAATCGTTTTGGAGATGATTGTACTGTCTCCCGTTGATCGACTGCGCGCTATTTCCACGAATTTTGCATGGAATGATCCAGTTCATATAGAAAAAATAACTGAAGTGACGAATTTAATTTTAAAAAACTATTCAGATTTCTTGAAATTGAATCATCTCGATCCGAGAGAAGCGAAAAAAGAATATAAGAAAGACGAAGATTCTTGGAAAATTAGATCTTATGAATATGGTAACGCGTTTGCAGATTTGATAAATATTTTGGGTAACTTTTCGCCACAGGCTGATTTGCTGAGGCGTGTGATAATGGTATAGATCTAAGTCTAAGGATCTTCTCCAATACCCTGCTAATTCACAATAACATCAAAGTATGTGGTGCGGGTGGTGCCGGCGGGGATGTTGGAGAGGGTGGCGGACACGGTGTTGCCTGAGAAGTTGCCGCCCGCGCTGCCATCGGCATTGCAGGTGGTGCCGCTGGCGGTGCCGTTGATCCTTACGCTGCCGGTGACATAGGTGACGGGGAGGCCGCCCAGCTGGTCTGACAAGGTGACAGAGGTTGCGGTTGGGTTGGCGGCCGGGTTGGTCACGGTGATGCAATAGCGGATTGTCGCGCCGGGGATCATCTTTGGGTTGGTCGTGCCGTTTACGGGGTCTGAGACGACGCTGCTCGATTTGCCGACCGAAATCGTGGTGACGGGGCAGAGCGGGGCGTAGATCCGGTCGAGCGCAAAGTCATCAGACACGCCGCCCCCGCCTGACTTGGCAAAGTTGACTGTCGGGGTAGCACCGGAGGTGTAAGGCACGATCAGGCGGATGGTGTTCCATGCGCTCAAAGCCCCAACCGCGCTGCCATTGGGATAGGTGGACGGCGTGTTTGAGCCGAGGCGCGCGCCGTTGGAAAGGGTCGCCGTCGCATTGCCCGCGCCATTGCCCGCGACAGTGGTGATCGTCAGATAGGTGGTGCCGTTGACTTGCACGGTGAGCGTGCCTGCCGTGGTCGAGGCACCTCCCGCCTGCCGCCAGCCCATGTCGAACCAGATGTGGAGCTCCCCTGTGAAATAGGGAACATGCGTTCCCGCCCGCGCCCCGATTAAAAGGCTATCATTGGAGGTATCCTCTTCGTGGATGACAAAGGCCGATGTCGTGGCCGCCGGATAGGCGCTGGCATCTTGCCCCGATGGCGCTGCCGACGGGTTCTGCACCGCTGCGCGCGAATTGTAGATCGTACCATAGATGGCGGGGTCGAGCGTCTGGTTGAACAACCAGTTGCCGGTATTGGCGAAGCCGGTCAGCCCGCTGTCAAACGATCCGTTGGAGGCAAGGTTGACAGGGGACGTGCAGTTCTGCGCGTGCGCGGCAGAAAGAGGGGCGAGGATCAGAGCTATGGCCCATACCAGCGCGACGCCCGTGCGACGCAGGGTTTGCATCGGCCTGTGCATGCTCATGCACCTCCACTTGATCGGCCTGCCCACCGCAGGCCCTTCAAGGCATCAACGACGCAGGTCCGACAAAGTTTAGAGCCGACTGGACTTGCCAGCACCAATGCGCTGAAACGGCAGTTCAAGCATGCGGAGATCGCTGGAATGACTGACTTTACTTGGACGCCAGAGGCGAATTCCGGCACCCGCCAGCGCTTTGTGGAGGCCAATGGCCTGCGCTTTGAGCTGGCTGAGGCGGGCGAGGCGACCTCGCGGCGGCTGGCCCTGTGCCTCCACGGCTTTCCCGAACTCAACTATAGCTGGCGGTTCCAAATGCCGCTGCTTGCCGCACGCGGGTGGCGGGTATGGGCGGCGAACTCAAGGGGGTATGGCGCGTCGGATAAGCCGCAGGGCGTGCGGTCTTATGCGCTTGATCACCTTACCGCCGATGTCGGCGCGCTGATCGATTTGGCGGCGGCGGAACATCCGGTCGATGAGGTGATGCTCGTGGCCCACGATTGGGGGGCGATCATCGCCTGGGCCTTCGCCATCGCCAAGGTCCGCCCGTTGACCAAGCTCGTCATCATGAATGTGCCGCACCCGATGGTCGGCATGCGCGAGGCGCGCACGCTCTCTCAACTGCGTAAGAGCTGGTACATCTTCTTCTTCCAGCTGCCCGGCCTGCCCGAACGTGTCTTCGGCAAGGACGGGGCCAAGGCGGTCCGCGATGCATTCTACAAAATGGCGGTCGACAAGAGCCGCTTTGGGCCAGATGTGCTCGATGTTTATGCCGCCGCCGCCGCCCGCCCCGGCGCGCTGACGGGCATGATCAACTATTACCGCGCGCTGCTGCGCCACCGGGATACGCTCGATCTCGGCGATGGTCGCATCGATGTGCCCACGCTGATGGTTTGGGGGGAGGAAGACGCCGCCCTTGGCATCGGCTGCACCGTGGGGACGGAGCAATGGGTGCCCCAGCTGGAGCTCCACCGCCTGCCCGGCGTCTCCCACTGGGTGCAGCAGGAAGCGCCGGAGAAGGTCAACGCGATCTTAGCCGACTGGCTGGACCGCAACGGGGGGTAGCCACTTTCCGGTTATCCCGAGCGAAGTCGAGAGACGGTGTCTCGACTTCGCTCGACATGAACGGGATTTTGCTATTCCGCCTTGGGGGCCGCCGCGCTCGCATTGTCAGGCAGGCCGCCCAATGTGCCAACCATCTTTTTATAGGCGTCCAAATAAGCGAGCACGAGGACCTGACCGATCTCGCTGTTCTGATACCCGCCGCCGCCGGCCGCAGCGAGGCCGCCGCCCCACCAGGCGCCACCACCCGCGCCCCAACTGACGTCCTTCTTACGATAATAACCTTCAGACAGGCTTTCGATCTCCGTCGTGCGGACATTGACGAGCGAGAGCGTCACATTGGCCTCCTTCTTGGACACCTTGATGCCGCCCAGAAGCCCGCCGAGCATC
>JBBATT010000085.1:0-8642 GCA_040398605.1 Chakrabartia sp. | reverse complement strand
CCGCGCCGCTTGACAGCGACGGTGCCGCCGTCTTGGAAGGACCGATGGCCATTTCCATGACACCACCGGCAGGCGCCGGGGACTTTCTAGCACGCGCAGGCTGGGGCGGGGCGCAAGTCTTGCCGCTGGCGGGCGATGCGTCCTTCCGTCGCTATTTCCGCGTTGTCGATGGCGCGCGCCAAGCCGTGCTGATGGACGCGCCGCCGCCGCATGAGGACCCTCGGCCGTTCGTCCATGTGGCGGAATATCTGACCGGCATTGGCCTGTCTGCTCCGGCCATCCTTGCGCGGGATCTGGATCAGGGGCTGCTGCTCATCGAGGATTTTGGCTCGGTCCGGATGCGCGAGACGGTGGATGCGGACACCAGTCTGGAGTCGTCGGTTTATGCAGGCGTCGTCGATGTCCTCATCGAACTGCACCGCCATGCGCCGCCACCGGGGCTGAAGACGCATGGGCTGGACCAATGGCTGGAGGAAGTCTGCCTCTTCCCCGATTGGTATTGCCCCGCCGTCGATCTGGATGTGGATCGTGACGCGTTCCTCGCGGCTTGGCGCGAAGTGCTGGCGCCGGTCGATGCGCAGGGCCAGACAGTGACGCAGCTGCGCGACTATCACGCCGAGAACATCATGCTGTTGGAGGCACGGCAAGGTGTCGACCGCTTTGGCTTGCTGGATTTTCAGGACGCGTTGGTTGGTCATCCGGCCTATGATCTCGTCTCCATGCTGGAGGATGCGCGGCGTGATGTGACACCGGCGGTCGAGGCCGAACAACTCGCGCGGTACATGGCCGAGACCGGGCAGGGTGCTGATTTTGAAGCCGCCTATTGGGCGCTTGGCGCACAACGGAACACGCGCATCTTGGGCGTCTTCGTCCGCCTGTGGAAGCGCGACGGCAAGCCGCATTACACCGAATTTCAGCCGCGCATGTGGGGCCTTGTCGAACGCAATCTGGCGCGGCCGGAACTGGCGCCGGTGCGGGCGTGGTTCGACGCTTATGTGCCGCCTGAAAAGCGCAGCGCTTATTGGGAGAATTTCAGACCGTGAGCGTTGCCCGCAAGCCCTTGTCCGTCCAGCCACAGGACGGTGCTGATCCACCCCGCACAGCGATGGTGATGGCGGCTGGCCTTGGCAAGCGTATGCGCCCGCTGACCGCCACACGGCCCAAGCCGCTGGTGGAGGTCGCTGGCCGCACCTTGCTTGACCATTGCATTGACCGGTTGAAGGAAGGCGGCGTCGCAAAGGCGGTCGTCAACGTCCACTATCTGGCGGACGCGGTGGAAGCGCACATGCGCACCCGGGTGTCGGGCATCGATATCGCCGTGTCGGACGAGCGTCGGCAACTGATGGAGACAGGCGGTGGCCTGATGCAGGCCAAGGACCTGATCGACGCTGATCCGTTCCTGTGTGTGAACAGCGACAATCTTTGGGTCGATGGTCCCGTCAACGCGCTGCGGCTGCTCGCCGGACGCTGGAATGCCGACGATATGGACGCGCTCTTGCTGCTCGTGCCTTTGGCGCGCGCGAACAATCACAACGGCAAAGGCGATTTCCACATGGATGCCTGGGGTCGGCTCTCGCGCCGCAAGCCGAGCCGCGTTGCGCCCTTTGTCTTCACTGGCATCCAGATGCTCTCCAAATCGGTGCTGACCGACGCGCCCGAAGGCCCGTTTTCGACGAACCTGTTCTGGAACCGCGCGATAGAGGCAGGCCGCTGCTTCGGCGTTGTCCATCAGGGCATGTGGTTTGATGTCGGCACACCGCAGGCCATTCCGGTGACAGAGGCGATGCTCGCCAATGGCTGATCGGCGGGAACCTGCCGTCTACACCATCCCGCCCCACCGGGCCTTTGCCGATGCGCTCGTCACGGGTCTGCTTTCGCTTCACGGCGCTGACCGGATGGCGCTGGCCAGAGGCATCATCCTCGTGCCGAACAACCGTGCGGGTCAGGCGATCAGCGATGCCTTTGTCCGGCGGGCTGAAGGCGGGCTGCTCATGCCGCGCCTCGTGCCCATCGGGGATCCTGAGCTGGATGACCGTACCGGCCCCGCGCTGGACCCGCTCGCTGAAGAGCCGCTGCCGCCCGCCATTGATCCGCTGCGCCGTCAGCTCATCTTTGCGCGCCTGTTGCAGGACCAGCGCGCGATGGACGCGGCAGAGGCGATGCGCTTGGCGGGAGAGCTGGGCCGCGTGCAGGATCAGTTGCTGGTCGAGGAGAAGTCGCTGCATGACTTGACGACGCTCGATCTTGCGGAAGGCCTGTCAGGGCATTGGGACACTGCACTCGACCTGTTGAAGCTCGTCCTCAGCCAATGGCCGGACGAACTGGCGAAGCGCGGCGTCATTGATCTCGCGGACCGGCGCAACCGGCTGCTCCACCGTGTTGAGGAACGTTGGGGGCGGGAGCCGCCGCCCGGCTTTGTCGTGGCCGCAGGTGTCAGCACCGGCGCGCCTGCTGTCGCGGACCTGCTGCGCCGTGTCGCGCGGCTCGCCAATGGCAAGGTCGTGTTGGCCGGGCTCGACCAGTATATGCCCGAGGCGGAGTGGGATGCTGTCGCCGGCAGCGACGATTTGACGCCCATTGAAACGCACCCGCAATTCCATTTGGCGCAGATGCTCGACCGGATGGGTGTGGCCCGCGCCGAGGTGAAGCTGTGGCGCTATGGCAGCGATGCCGATGCACCGCCCGCCCGTTCCCGCGCGATCTCTAATGCGCTGGCACCTGCGCGCTTCACCGATAAGTGGGTCGATTTGCCTGCCGCCGACCGCCGCCTGTCGGGCGTGAAGGCCATTGAAGTGCCGACCCCGGCGGACGAGGCGCAGGCCATTGCGCTCGCCATCCGCGAGGCGCTCGACCGCCCCGGCACGGTCGCGCTGATGACGCCGGATCGGGCACTGGCCCGCCGCGTCTCGGCGCATCTCAAACGCTGGAAGATCAACGCGGATGACTCCGCCGGTGTGCCACTGTCGACCACGCCGCCCGGCATGTTGCTGCTGACACTGGCGACGGCGGCGGCGGACGACTTTGCGCCGGTGCCGCTGCTCGCGTTGCTCAAGCATCCGCTGGTCAGTGGCGGGATGGATCGGCTCGACTGGCTGGATGGCGCGCGGCGGCTGGACCGGGCCTTGCGCGGCCCGCGCCCCGGCAAGGGCCTGCACGGCATCACGGCGCTCCTTGAAACGCCAGACAAATATGAAGGCGATGTCCGCAATGCGGCCCTGCCTTGGTGGCGGGATGCGGTGCCATTGCTGGAACCGGTGCAGGCCGTGTTCCGCGCCAACCCGACCTTCCCGACCCTGCTGGAAACGCTGCGCACCGCCCTTCAGACACTGGGCGGCGATGCGATCTGGTCGGGCGAGGCGGGCCGCGCGCTCGCTGATCTCTTTGCCGATCTTCAGGCGCATGCAGGCGACGGCCCCACGGCGGTCGACCCGGCGACTTTGCCAAGGCTGCTGCGCCAGTTGTGCGACGCGACGACCAGCCGCCCCGCGCGCGGCGGGCACCCCCGCGTCTTCATCTGGGGTCTGCTCGAAGCCAAGCTGCAATCGGCGGAAACGATGATCCTGGGCGGGCTGAATGAAGGCATCTGGCCCGCTTTGCCATCGCCTGACCCTTGGCTGGCGCCTGCCGTGCGGAAGTCGCTGGGCCTGCCCAGTTTGGAACGCCGCATCGGCCTGTCCGCACATGATCTGGCCGGGGCCTTGGGGGCACCCAATGTCCTGCTGACCCGCGCACAGCGGGATACCAGCGGCCCGACCAATGCCTCGCGCTTCTGGCTGCGGCTGGAGACGATGGCAGGCCATCTGGCCGAGCCGGAGCTGCGCGTCGACCTCCTCGCCCGCGCGCTCGATGGGCATGAGGGACAACCCGACCGCGCCAAGCGTCCGGCAGTGGAAGTGCCGCTCGCCGCCCGACCGCGCAGAATTTCGGTGACCGATGTCGATCGCCTCGCGGCAGACCCATATTCTTTCTACGCCAAGGCGATCCTGAAGCTGAAATCGCTCGACATGGTCGATGAAGAGCCGGGGCCATCCTGGAAAGGATCGGTCATCCACAAGGTGCTGGAGGATTGGGCGAAAGAGGATGGCTATGCGCAAGGCGCGCTCGTGCAGCGGATGCGCCATGCGCTGGATGGCGATGCGGTCAACGCTGTGACCCGCACGCTTTGGTTGCCGCGTCTGGAGGCGACAGCGCAGTGGATTGAAGACCGTGTCGAGAAGAACAGGGCCGAAGGGCGGGATCCTTTCGCCGCCGAAGTCGATGGCCGTGTGGAGATCGCGGGTGTGACGGTGACGGGGCGTGTCGACCGGATTGACCGGACCCCCGGCGGGGTTGCGATCATCGATTATAAGACCGGCAAAGCGCCCAGTGGGAAACAGGTCAAAGCCGGGCTTGCGGTCCAGTTGGGGCTATTGGGCCACATGGCTGAGCAGGGCAGTTTCAAGGATATCGATGCGTTGCCCGCCGAAGCCTTTGAATATTGGACCTTCCAGAAGGACAAGGATGACTTCGGCAAGATGGAAGCGCCGACGGGGGATGGTGCCAACAAAATTGCCGCCGATAAGTTCGTCGAGGAAATCTTGAAGGCGTTCCAAGTCCACGCCGCCCGCTGGCTGACCGGCGAGGAACCCTTTGAGGCCAAGCTCCATCCTGACCTCGCCTATGGCGAATTTGATCAGTTGATGCGGCTTGAAGAATGGCAGGGGCGCAACTGATGCCGAAGCCAAAGGACTTCAAGCATCTGCCTATTCTCGAAGGCAGTCAGGCCAGCGCCTCGCGACCGGATGGGCAGGTATGGCTCTCGGCATCTGCCGGGGCGGGCAAGACGCAGGTGTTGACGGCGCGGGTGCTGCGCTTGCTGCTCAATGATGCAAACCCGGAATCGATCCTGTGCCTGACCTTTACCAAGGCAGGTGCCGCCGAAATGGCGGACCGCATTCATGAACGCTTGGGCGCTTGGGTGACCTTGCCAGAGGCTGACCTGACGAAAGAACTCTTCGCGCTGGGTGAGCCGCATATGGACAACCGGCAGGCCGATGCCCGCCAACTGTTCGCCAAGGTGCTCGACGCGCGTGGCGGTGGGCTGCGCATTCAGACGATCCACAGCTTTGCCCAGACAGTGCTGGCTGCCTTCCCCGCCGAAGCCGGCCTCATCGTCGGCTTCCGTCCTGTTGAGGGACGGGAGGAGATGCAGCTGAAGCGGCAGGCGCTCAGCACTTTGGTGGCAACGGCAGAGAAAGAGCATCGGCAGGGTACAATCGACCGGCTGCAGTTGCTCGCCCGCCAGATCGGCGAAGACGCGACCCGCAAACTGCTCGACCGCTGTGCACAGGCGCCGGAGGCAATGGAGCAGATGGGCAGTGGTGTCGGCCCGCTCGTGCGACGCTGGCTGGGCATCGGTGAGACGGATGTGGAAGCGCACATCCTGTCCTGCTGCACCGAGGGTGGTTTTGATCGTGCGGGGATCGACACCATTCGGACCATGAACGTCGCTTGGGGCACCGGCCGTGCTGCGGACAACGTGGCGGCTATCGAACAATGGTTGGCGATGGAAGCCGCGGAACGTGCCCTCAATCTCGAGGTTCTGCACGCCGCGTGGGCCAAGAAGGACGGCGAACTCAAAAGGTCGAAAGGCTATTTCCCGCCGGACCCCTCTTATTTTGACACTGTCGAACCGCTCTATGCGCAATTCAGCGGCCTTATTCAGATGCGCCGTATCGCAAAGACAGCAGTTTCTATCATCGCCGCCCTCGAACTTGGGCAGGATTATGCGCGCGTCTATGGCGATGCAAAGCGTGCGGCCGGCGTCGTTGATTTCAACGACATGATCCGCGCCACGCTCAAACTGCTGAAGACGGACGGCATCGGGGATTGGATCCGCTTTAAGCTTGATCAGTCAATTGATCACATCCTCGTCGATGAAGCGCAGGACACCAATTCGGACCAATGGGACATCGTTAAAGCGTTGTCCGAGGAGTTCTTCGCAGGCGAAGGTGCTAAGGCTGACAAGGTGCGGACCGTCTTCGCCGTGGGGGATTTTAAGCAGGCGATCTTCAGCTTTCAGGGCACAAACCCTGAAGAATTTGGCAAGGCGGGTGCGTATTTCAGCAAGGCGATTGAAGCCGTTGGGCAGACGCTTGAGACGCCCGCCATCGACCAATCCTTCCGCTCCAGCCAGCCGATTCTGGATGTTGTCGACAAGGTGATGGCAGAAGTGGGCGAAGAGGCGCTTGGCCTGCCCGAGCCGCTGCGCGCCCATATTGCCCATGTCCATGCCAGTGATCATTCCGGCTTTGTCCAGCTTATGCCGCCCTTCACGGCGACGCCGGACGATCCCGAAGCCGAAGAGAGCGATAGCGGGGATGAGGAAGGCTGGATGGCGCCCGCCGAACTCAGATGGGCCTCCGCTCTGGCCAAGCAGGTCAAACATTGGACGAGCGGCGGTCTCTTCCTCGACAAGGAAGGGCGCAACGCCGAGCCGGGCGATGTGATGATCCTGCTGCGCAGCCGGAGCGAACTGGCCCGTCTCATCGTCTCGCGACTGTATGAGGAAAAGGTGCCTGTCGCAGGCGTGGACCGGCTGCGGCTGGATGCGCCGATTGCCGTGCAGGATCTGATGGCGTGCATCCGCTTTGTCCTCCAGCCGGAGGATGATCTGTCGCTGGCGGCGCTGCTCGTGTCCCCACTGATCGGCTGGTCGCAGGAAGAGCTGTTCGCCCGCGCGCATGGCCGCAAGGTCGGCCTGTGGCAGCATCTGCGCGCCACGCAGCCGGAGGACGCGCTGTTTGTGTTGCGCGAACTCCTTTCGATGGCCGACCGGACAACGCCTTATGATTTTCTGGAAGCCATTCTCTCCGGCCCCATCGCCGGGCGCGGCAAGATGCTCGCCCGGCTGGGTGAGGAAGCGCGCGACCCGATTGAAGAGTTGCTGAACGCGACGCTCCAGTTTGAGGGCACCAATACCCCGTCGCTCCAACTGTTCCTCGATTGGTTCAACAGAGGGGAAGTCGACATTAAGCGCGACGCCTCCAAGCGCGTGAATGCGGTGCGGGTGATGACCGTGCATGGGTCCAAGGGCTTGCAGGCCCCCATTGTTGTGCTGGCTGATGCAACCGCCGACCCCTCTAAAAAGCCTAAATCGGGGCTCGATTGGGTGGCGGATGACGGGCTGGCCCCGCTGCCGGTGTTCCGGCCAAAACAGGCGGAGCTTTTCGGGTCGCTCGCGGCGTCTGTCAAAGCACAGGACGAGCGCGAGAATCAGGAGCATTGGCGGCTGCTCTACGTTGCGATGACACGGGCGGAAGAGCATCTCTATGTCGGTGGCGCACTAAAGCCGAGCCAGGAAGCAAAGGGCGTCAGTGAGAAAAGCTGGCACCATAAGGTCGCCGCCGGGATGCTCCGGCTGGACGAAACGGCACACAGTGAAGACGGCACACTGACTCTCTACCGCAAGGGCAAGCGCAGATCAGGTGGCGACAAGGATAGGGAGGCCGAACGCTGGGCACACCCCATTCCCGATTGGGCGAAGCTTCCGGCACGCGAAGAATCCCGCCCGCCGCGTCCGCTGGCGCCGTCTGCGCTCGGCGTTGAGGATGCTGCGTCCAGCCCGCCGCCGGACCCCGCCCTGCGCGCTGCCGCAGAGCGCGGCCGCATTCTCCATGCCTTGTTTGAACGACTCCCGGCTGTTCGGCCGGAGGATCGCGTGGCCGCCGCCCGCCGCTGGCTTTCGGCGCAACAGGTGGATGATGTCGAGGCGCTGATCACATCCGCGCTGGCCGTGATCGAGCATCCTGATCTTGCCCACGTCTTCGCCCAAGATGCCCTTGCCGAAGCGCCACTGGCCGGTGTTGTGGAGGGCCAGGTGATCGCAGGGACGGTCGACCGGCTGATCGTCACCGACACACAGGTGACAGTTGTGGACTATAAGACGGGCCGGCGTGTCCCCGCCACAGAAGACGCGGTGCCGACCTATCACAAGGCGCAGATGGCGGCTTATGCAGCGGTGCTGGAAGGCATTTTCCCCGGCCGGACGGTGCAGGCAGCCTTGCTCTATACCTCAGGCCCAACGCTCATCACCCTGTCGGCAGAGACGCTGGCGGCGTGGAGGCCGGGCCATATCGCCCCATAGATTTTCTTCGCGCCCGCGCCGTTGAGATTGACAGGCGCGCTGCCTAGATTAGGTCCCGAACAAAGGAGTTAATTTCCATGGCCACCAAGTCCATCACCGATGCAAGCTTTGCCGACGACGTCCTCAACGCGGACGGTCCCGTCCTTGTCGATTTCTGGGCGGAATGGTGCGGCCCGTGCAAGATGATCGGCCCGAGCCTTGAGGAAATCTCTGACGAGCTCGCCGGCAAGGTGACGATCGCCAAGATCAACATCGATGAAAACCCCGACGCGCCCGGCAAATACGGCGTGCGCGGCATCCCGACGATGATCCTCTTCAAGGACGGCGCGCCTGCTGCAACCAAGGTCGGTGCCGCGCCAAAGTCCGCGTTGAAGGGCTGGATTGAATCGGAAATCTAAGTCGGTTCAACGGACACGCGAACCAAAGGGCGGGGCTTGGCTCCGCCCTTTTTCGTTTCAGCTCCGGTAGTCAGCGTTGATGCTGATATACCCGTGCGTCAGGTCACACGTCCAAACGG
>JBBATT010000084.1:0-8686 GCA_040398605.1 Chakrabartia sp. | reverse complement strand
GCCTTGCTTTCGTGGATGGAAGCGCGCAAGTTTTGACGTGCAACAGGAAGAGGGATTTATCATGAAATCACTTCGGACATTGGCTTTGATTGCAGGCTCAGCGCTCGCGCTGGCGGCATGTGGCAAGGCAGAAAATAGCGAAAAAGCTGAAGAAACGGTTGAGAACGTGGCTGATA
This sequence comes from Chakrabartia sp., assembly GCA_040398605.1. Lineage (GTDB taxonomy): Bacteria > Pseudomonadota > Alphaproteobacteria > Sphingomonadales > Sphingomonadaceae > Aquisediminimonas. Next base: position 8,510 of record JBBATT010000084.1, on the reverse strand, counting down.
TCAACGCCAGCGAAAACGCGGTTGCGGCGGATGCAGGGGCCATGGCTGCCAATGTTGCCGACGCGAACGCAGCGGCGAGCGGCCTTGAAGGAACCGGCAACCCGATTGGCCCCGGCAAATAAATTTCGGTGAAGGCTGTGCGGCCTGCCTAGCGGCGGGCCGCAGGCGTAGCTGACGGCCAGACAATGGGCCTGATCCAGTCCATCGCCTTTGCAACGCGCGTGTAGCGGCTGGGTTCACCCAAAGTCCCACAGCGCTTTCCAGAACTGATCACGCCGATCAGCGTTGGCGCGCCATCATCTTCTCCATAAAAGACAAGTGGACCGCCGCTGTCGCCATAACAGGCCTGGTCTCCCGTCGGGCCGCTGGCGCAGAGGACGACGTTGCTCAGCCTGCCCAAAAAGCGCGTAACGGCATTGCATTGCGCTTCTGTGCGCAGCGCCAGCTTCCCGCCACGCAGCTTTTCAGACGCAGCACTGTTGCTGGCCTCAGTCCACCCCCAGCCATAGGCATAGGCCGTCATACCTTCATAGATCTGCCGTTGTCCGACAGGCTTGGCGTCGACCCTGATCTTGCGCATCCCAACTGAAGGCCCAAGCCGCCGTGCAGCCGTCACGTCATATTGGATGAGCGCAATATCATTGGCGAGCGTCGGGTCCCCGTTACGAAAGCCAGGATGTTGGATGACCCTGCGGATGGGATAACTCAACCCTTCAGGAGCGGACACCTTATGAAGGCCAAGCCGGATGCGATAACCGTCGGACACAAGATTCTTCCTGTCCCCGTAAAGGCAATGAGCGGCCGTGAGCACCCAACCCTGTTCGATTAACGATCCACCGCATAGAACGCGGCTGGTTGGACTTAACTGTTGACCGTTGAGGGAAGGGGGGCGCTCAATAAGCGCCTGCCAAGGTGCGCTCCCTGCCGCGATGTCAAATCCCTTCATGACGCGGACCGGATTCTTGCACCGCTCCTGAGTGAAGACGCGGCCGTCAAATACCGTTTCATCAACGACGCATTTCGGCTTCTTTGCCTCATTGCTTTCAGAGGTTTCGTCAACGGGCGGTTTATAGTCTTCGTCCGCCGCGCCAAGGGGATGGTCCGGGATCAGCTCTGCATATTGATCCATTTTTGAGCAGGCCATTTTGAAAGACAGATCACAGGCGTGCGCATAAAGCTTTGCCGCGCGGAGGGTGTCCGTGATGCCATCCATTCCCGTGACGTAGCTTTCCGCAAGCTCATAACAGGCATCGCTGCTTCCGAGAGTGCATCCCCTGTCAATCTGCTGCAGCGCGCCTGCAGTTTGGGGCCTGCCCTGGGACCTAGCGTTGCCCAAACTGATCCTGCCTGCCTTCCAACAAGCGCCTGCGACATCGCCGTCGCACGCCTTTTGAAACAAACTCAAGGCCTGCACGGGGTCCCGAAGTAACGTATCCGAACCGTTCAGGATTTCTGCAAGATCGGAGCAGCGCTGCATGTTTCCCGTTTCACACGCCTGCTGGAATATGGGGGCCTGTTTGATCCTGGTGGCGACGTGACAGCGTGTGTCATCCTTGGCGCAGACCTCTTCAAACAGCGCGAGGGCGGCCACTTTGTCGGCGGGGACGCCGCTGCCCAGATACTGTGCGCGGGCGAACTTCTCACACCCTTCTAGGCTGCGTCGCTGGCAGGACCGGAGATAGGCGGATGCCGCCTGGGATGCGTCTTTCGGGATGTCTGGGCCGAATTGGAAGACATCGCCCAAGCGTGCGCAAACTTCAGCGCCGCCTGCATCGCAGCCTGTTTTGAACGCGGTCATCGCGGCGGCAACATCCTTCTGCAGGACAGTCCCCCAGATCAATCTGTTGCCCAGCAGGAGGCACGCCTTTTCATTCCCTTTGCCGCAGGTGGCTTTAAGAAGTGCTTCAGCGCCCGGCATGTCGTCACCGCTGTTCGACAGGCGGTCATCTGCCCATCTGGCACAGGCGTCGAGATAGCCAGCGTCGCATGACCATTGAAGGAGCGAGGCGGATCGTTGCCGCACGGCCTCAATTTCGTCCTGACTTGTTAAATCGGCCAGGCTGTAACAGGCCTGCGCATTCCCGGCTGTGCAGGCGCCTTCATAAAGATAGAGAGCGACGCTTGTGAATTGGCCGACGCCTTCGCCTTTGGAATATTGGTCACCCAAGTCATTGCAGGCTTGGATATGTTTCAGGTCACATGCTGCCTTGAAAGCACGCGCGGCCGCTTCCGGATTTCGGATCTGCTTGTCGTCGCTGTCTCGTTGGAATTGCCCGAGCGCGTAACAGGCCGATGCCGATCCCGTTGCGCACTTGGAAGACAAGCGTTCCATTTGGGCAGGGGAGGGAGGTGTTTGAGCCTGTGCGGGCACGATGTCGCCGACCAGCCAAAATAGCAGAAGGCAAACGATGAAGCGGGCTCTTGGCATAGCAAAGCATCCCCCTTTGGCGCACGGGCACCAATGCCCGGTCCTAATTAGAACCAATATAGCATGTTTTAGATCGTCGCCTATCTGCTAAAGGTCAGAATACGCCGAGAGACGCTGCGTTTGCTGGAAGCCGCAATGAGGGCACTTTCGTCGATAGCTTATGGTTGCGCGTTTCACTGGGCAACGCAGACCGGGACCGTTATGAGGTGCCTATCATCAATTCAGACAATTCAGGCAGAGCAATGGCCCGCAAACATTCCAAACGAGACCCCTATGGCGACTTAGATCGGGATGAAGACGTTCCTGAGGCTGTGGTGCTTTGTTGGCTTTGTGGCCGACCGACCGCGAAGAACATTATCTGGCATCATCCCGTGCCAAAGAGCCGAGGCGGGCGTGATGTCGTTCCGATGCACCCCATTTGTCAGCAAACGCTGATCACCAATTTCACCAATTCTGAACTGCAGCGTCACGGCATGGACGTTGACGGACTTCTGGCCAATCCGACCGTGCGTAAGTTTGTCGATTGGGTGGCGAATAAGGACCCTGATTTCACAGCAACAATTGCCAAGAAGAAGCGCTAGTCGGGCGCGTCTTCCCATATGACAACACGGGGGCGGTTGGGTGCGGCGGAGCCGCGAACGGACTTCAATAGGCAGAGAAGCGTGGTGTTAGGCCAAGGCACCTTGTCACCACCTGCGAAATTCGCCAACCTATCTCGTGGTTGAAATCGCGAACCAAACTGCGCTTGGCGCACTCTCTCCTGCGCGTGCGCCGATGTCGCGGCGATCCATGGTGGTCGCCGGGCTTTCGACCGTTGTCGAATGGTATGATTTCACACTTTACCTCTATTTTTCGACGGTGTTGGGTCGGGTGTTCTTCGGAACTGGCCCCCAATCGATGGCCGAAACGCTGGGCGGATTTGCGATTGCTTATTTGATGCGGCCAATCGGGGCGCTCGTTTTTGGTCATTTTGGTGACCGGAGGGGCCGTCGGGTGACGATGCTGGGGTCAATGGCGTTGATGACCGTCGCCATGCTCGCAACGGCCATGCTGCCGACTTTTGCGCAGATTGGCCCGCTTGCCGGCGTGATGCTGATCGCTTTGCGTTGCTTGATGTCCTTTTCTGTTGGCGGGGAATATACAGGCGTCGTCGCTTACCTATTGGAAGGTGCCAAGGACAGTCGGCGCGGGTTGATCACCAGCTGTGCATCTGCGGCCAGCGAGCTCGGTGCGCTCATGGCCGCCGGGGCAGCAGCGCTGACCGTTTGGGCTTTACCTGAAGAGGCGCTTGTGTCTTGGGGGTGGCGTCTACCCTTCCTGTTCGGCGCAGCGCTTGCCAGTATGGTCCTGATTATCCGCGCGACGCTTGAAGAAACGCCGGAGTTTTTGCGGCAGCGTGATGCCGGAACGGTGCCTGAGAAACCGATCCGGCAGACACTGACGCGACATCGAAGTGCGATAGCACGCGGCTTTGCGATCTCTGCGCTGGGTTCAATCACTTATTATGTCGGTATTACGTATGTCCCGGTTTTCCTTGATGCAACGGGCACCATGCCCGAGGCGCGCGCGCTGTCGATCTCGGTCTTTGCCGCTCTGACGGTCATCTTGGTCACGCCCTTCATAGGGCTTGCGTCCGACCGTTTTGGTCGCCGCCCTATGCTGCTGACGCTGGCACTTTGCGGCATATTCCTGCCAACGGCGATGTTCTCGATCATGGCGGGTGGTGGCGCTGCCACATGGGTTGCTGCAATTGTAATGGCGGCACTTGGTGGCGCCGTGAGCGCAGTCGGTGCCGTCGCGACGGCAGAGCAGTTCCCCGGTGAGGGGAGGCTCAGCGGCCTTGCATTGGGCGCGACAACGGCAACCGCTCTATTCGGCGGGCTTACGCCTTTGGTGGCCTATTTGGTGGTGGAGAACAGTGGCTGGGCCGCCGCACCCGGCGCTATGATCGCAATTGTTGCCTTATGTGTGGTTCTCGTTTTCTGGCATATGCCCGAAACGGCACCGGCTTTTGCCAGCGAGGCCGCGTTCAGAGCAACACGGGTTTCCAGCAAACGATGAGGCCTCTGCTCACCAAACCTGGCCTCTGAGCCCATATAATCAGAGAGGAACCCTGCAGCGGCCAATGGCTGTCAATTCCCTGTCGCCATCGTCATATTTGATCGATAATTGTGAACCGTTCTTCCGGGCGATCACCCCCCAATAGTATAAACCCGCACCCTTCCAGTTACACTGAACGCGTGTCCCCGCAGACCAGTTAATGCGTCGGATGCCAGACTGAGGAACAATGGCCTTATCCCCATCATCAAAAGCAATTTGATATTGGTTTCCGACCTTTTGCACGATTGTTCCCACGTACCAACCGTCGGTCCACCTTGCCAATACTCTGTCGTCGCCTCGCGCAACCGCCATTGAAGAAAAAGATACGGAAACAGCTAAGAGAGCAGCAATAGTTGAATTCTTCAAAGCACGATCATCCTTCACGTTTGATGCCGAAACCACAAACACATCGCGATAGGCGTAAAGCCACCGACAAGGCGTTCTAACGCGACACGTTTTCTTTGCAAGTAACTGATTTATCGAAGTTTCGCACTAACGGCGCATCTGCAGGAGGAGGTTTTGGGGCAGCGACCTTGCCCCTGCAAAAAGGGGCCTGAATGGCCGCGCGAAACCGGAACTTAGGTTTGCGTAGTGAAGGCTGGCGGCACTGTCAGTCTAACCGCAACTTGTCCCCATCAGGCATTGTTATGCGGCGTTGCGCGGCAGCTAACCTCGTGCCGCCGGGAGTGCCAGCTGTAGCGTTTGCTCTGACATCACGCGCGACGGAGTTTGCCCCCTTCGACAGCAATCAATATCGGGGCCACCCTTTGGCTAATAGCTTTAGGGCGGCAAACGAAAAATCAATTTTGAGAATTACCTAGTATGCTTTTCTGGGTAAGGCCATATATTCGTTGAGATAGGTGTTGTTAAATGGAACTTTGCAATCGTAATACGTTGAACGATTACTGACGTTTGATGGTACTTCAACAAAAAATGATTCAGAGCCGGCTCCATGGCTTAGCTTAAAATAGTCCACGCCAGATCTGCTCTGCTGACCACTTATTATATCAGCTGGCCAAGTATGCATATCAAACCATAAATTAAATTTAAGACCGTCAAAAGAGAAATTATACAAATTCGCCGCAGCTTTCGTGCCGGATTGAGGTAGATTAATTGTTTGTACGGAGTTACTTATTTGAACATTTTTGACGACGGTCCATTTATAATCATAGTCAAATTTAAATCTTAACGTATGACCTTCAATGGTGCAGCTATTTGAATAATAATTATAGGTGATGCCCACTGCATAGGCCGGCGCGTTGCTGCCGATAAGTGATGTCAGCGAGAGCGCCACCGCGAGTGTTATTTTTTTCATTTTTAAACCTCGTAGACAATGGATAGTATAATAAGCTAATTCAGATCCTTATTGGTGTCCAGCGGTTTCCAATTGCGACCGCCTTAAGCGGCTTTAAAGCCACATTCAAAGCGGTTCTGACGCGCGATGTGTTCGTAAAGCTTGCTTCTCTGGCGGAATAGATGATGTCCGCGCGACTGCCGGGCGGCGTTGCGCGGCAGCTTCATGTTTTGGTGATGCAGTCTAACCGCCATTTGTCCCCGATTGGCGGAGCCTAGGCCAACCAATCAGTGGTGATCTCACCCCTGTGCCCTTCCGGCGCCAGCACGGCGCGCAGGGCTTCTAGCAGGGGCGGCAGCGCCTGTGTGAAGGCGTAGGGCGGGTTGACGATGAAAAGGCCCGCGCCATTATAGTTGGAGGGCTGGTCGGTATCGTACAGCCAGTGCTCCACCGACAGGAATTTGGGGATGCCGAGCATGCTTAATTGCTGCTTCCACCGATCATGCGTGGCGCGGTCTTTTATCGGATACCAGATCACCGTCACGCCATGCGCCCATTTGCGGTGCGCAGAGGCGAGGGTGGATGTGATGCGAGCGCGTTCATCCGTCTGCTCATAGGGGGGATCAACCACCACCATGCCGCGCGGCGTTCGGGTTGGGAGCATCGCCAGCCAAAGCTCATAGGCGTCACGTTCATGCACGGCAGCTTGTGTGCCGCGCATCGCGCGGCGCAAGGTCCTTGCGTCCTCGGGATGTTTTTCGTTGAGGATCAAGACGTCCTGCGGTCGCAGAAACTGAGCCAAAAGGCGCGGTGAGCCGGGGTAGAAGCGCGTTTCAGCCCCGGCATTTACCGCCTGCACGGCGGCGCGGTAGTCGTTCAGCAGGGGGGGCTGGTCGGCAAAGGCCCGCAAAACGCCATGTGTTGACTCGCCGGTGCGCAGGGCCTGATCGCCGTCAAGATCATACAGGCCGCAGCCGGCATGGGTATCAATCAGGGTCAGCGCCCCCTCTTTCAGCTGCAAAGCCTGCACAAGGGCGATGAGAAGGCTATGCTTCACGACATCAGCGCTGTTGCCGGCATGGAAAGCATGGCGATAATTCATATAAAAACACTCTTAGAAAGTCGGACGAAAAGGTTCAACGCCTTCTGCACGAGGCCTTATGTTGCCAGTCCTTACCTAGGCAGAGATCATCTCAAACTGGCCCGGCGCGATCCCGTCGACAACCCAGTCACCGATCGACCAGCGCACAAGCCTTAGGGTCGGCAAACCCACCGCTGCCGTCATGCGCCGGACTTGCCGGTTGCGCCCTTCGCGGATGGTGAGTTTTATCCAGCTGTCGGGAACCGATTTGCGTTCACGTATCGGCGGATTGCGCGGCCATAGGTCCGGTGGATCAATGCGCGCAACTTCGGACGGCAGCGTCATGCCATCGTTAAGTCGGACGCCCTGGCGCAAGCGTTCCAGCTCTGCCTCCTGCGGCGCACCTTCGACCTGCACCAGATAGGTCTTGGGCAGCTTGAAGCGTGGATCGGCAATCCGCGCCTGCAACCGCCCGTCATCGCAAAGCAGCAGCAGGCCCTCACTGTCCCGATCAAGCCTGCCTGCGGGATAGACACCCTTAATCGTAATAAAGTCAGACAATGTCGATCGAACCGTCGGCGATCCGCGGTCGGTAAATTGCGACAGAACCCCGAAGGGTTTGTTGAAGAGGAGTATCTGGGCCATGCGGCGCTCATATCGCTCGATTGTCGCTCTGTCTTTAGGCGCTTATCGCCGCCAGATAATCTCGCGCCTGCGCGCGGTGAACTTGCTAAGACCGCATTCAGGGTCGTATTGTTGTGACTGTGTGGCAGTGGGTGCAGTCGAACTGGGAATTGTCTTTGCCGAGCAGAACTAGTGCAGGATGATTGTCGGCTCAGCCCACACGCAATTTGAGAGGATAAAGCCGGTAGAAACTCATCAGTCTGCTCCAGGAGTAGGCTGGACTGACCAATCGGCTGGGGCGCCCTCCTTATCGGCTTTTGCGATAGCGGCTGTCGACTGCACTTTACCGGGTGTGTGGAGACCAGTTCGCTGGACTGCGTGGCGGGCCGCGCCTGATAGTGATGATCACTACGAGTTCGCTATCGCCCTATGATCTGCTCTCGGTTTCTACAGATCAGCAATTTCGGTCCGGCCCTCAAACAACTGAGAGTTCCGGAGCATTCTGCCCATACGGAACGCCGCATCGTGGGACAAACTCGACGATCGCCACCCGTGCGGTGAACGGCTCGGTGCGCCGAAACCCGCCATACCTGGTGCGGATGCTATAGTAGCGACGGAGCCTGGACGTTGGGAGAAAGGCCGATAGCCATGCTTGCGAGAAATGGGTTAAACCAGCCTTGCAGTTTTCAGGTGAACACCCCGGTTGGAAAAGTGCCCGAAAATGGTGGGTGTCTATGACATGATTCGCCACTTTGCGATTGACGCGCCCGGAGTGGAGGAATGGATTGCCCAGGCCCGTCCGCGGTTGAAGTCGATCTGTTCTGAAATCGCTGCGGTGATCGATCCCTCGGCGATTGTTCTTGGATGGCGCATCCCCAAGGTGCTGGCGGATCTCCTGGCCAATGAGGTGGCGCTTGATGCACTGCCCAGGCGGAGCATTGACAAGCCGTTTCCAGCCATATTGGTCAGCCAAGTTGAAGGTG
>JBBATT010000083.1:0-8727 GCA_040398605.1 Chakrabartia sp. | reverse complement strand
GAGCACGGCGATTATGGAATATGTGAACGACGCCTTTGACGGGCCGAGCCTGATGCCGGTTAGCGCCCGCGACCGTCTGCGTATCCGCTGGTGGATGAAGTTCATGGACCAGTGGCTGGCGCCCAGCTTTTCGATGTTTGGATGGAAGTTCTTCGTCGGCCCCAATGCCTTGAAGGCGCATGGGCAGGAGAAGATCGAGGAACAAATCAGCCGCATTCCGCTTCCAGAGCGGCAGACCGCTTGGCGCAAGGCCGTATTTGGCTTGTTCAGCGAAGCGGAAATGGCGGAAAGCGGACGTCGCATCAGTGTCGGCATCCGGATGCTTGAGGAAGAGCTTGGCAAGCGGGAATGGCTCGCGAGTGACAGCTACAGCCTCGCCGACGTGAACGGCTTCAACCTCGCTTACGCCATGCCGCTGTCGCAGCCGCATCTCGCCAATGACGATCTGACGCCTAATATCATGCGGTGGCTTCGGGCCATCTATCGCCGCCCGGCGACGCGTGCGTGTTGGAAATTGGGCCGCACGCCCATGGCAAGCCGCGTTGAAATTCTGGAGCAGGATTACATCCCGCCCCGGGACGAGTCCGAAGGCATTTCGAGCGGAGTGCGTTGAGATGATCACAATTCTCTATCATGGCGAACCTGCTGGACCTTCGCTAACTGTCCTCGCGGCGCTTGCCGAAAGCGGTCTGGAGGTCGAGTGCCGACCGATTAATCTGCTTGCCGGGGAACGCCACACGCTGCCTGACATCAGAGACAGTGTCGCGCTGGATATGGGCGTGGAGGGCGAAGGCCCTGTGCTTGTCATCGATGGCGAAGCCATGACCGAGTCTGTCTTCATTGCGCAGTATTTCGACGAAATGGGGCAGGGGAAGCTGCAACCCAAAGACGCCCATAAGCATTGGGAAATGCTGATGTGGTGCCGCAGGGTGACGGAGCGCGGGGCGCCTGCAGCGGCGTTTCTGAAATGCCAGTCATATGCTCAACAGAAGCTCGCTGGCATGGATGACGGAGAATTCGGCAAGATGATCTCCGCAATTGCGAGTGATGATTTGCGGGTGCGCTGGGAAGATGTCCGTGCGGGTCAATTCCCCGAAGCGCAGCTTTTGGATAGCCGAGCCAAAATCGTCGGAACAGCGGATATGGCGGAAGCTGCCTTGGCAGACGGACGCGACTGGTTGATGGGTGATTTCACCATCGCCGATCTCGTCACTTATTCTTGGTTATGTGCCGATCTCGTCCGAGATATCCTTGAGGGTAGGGTGCATTTGACGGCTTGGATTGATCGGATGGCCGCCCGTCCGTCAATATTGGCGGCGCGTGCGCGATCGACGGTGCCAAATCCAGAAGAGTGCTGGGCACCGGGACCCGAAATCAATCGTTGGGGCTAAGCCGGTTGATGGGCTATTTCGGGATCACGTGCCGATTTTTTTGTATGCAACACAAACGGTGTGTATTAAAAGGCGCGCAGTTTTGGCGTGTCATTCGCCCATAGGATGAGGAGATTTTCGATGAACGAGATGACTACGATTTCGCGTGAACAACGTCCCTACTCCGAAGCCGCGAAGAAGGCGCTGTCCCGTAAGCCTGCGCTTTTCATTAATAATGAGTGGGTTGCATCATCCCACGACGCGACGATCCCGGTTGAAGATCCTTCCTGCGGGAAGGAAGTCAGCCGTATCGTTGACGCATCAGACAAGGATGTGGATCGCGCAGTCGCTGCCGCCCGTGCCGCGTTTGACGATGGTCGCTGGTCGAATCTCCCGCCGATGGTCCGTGATCGCACAATGCACCGCTTGGCCGATCTGCTGGAAGCCCATGCAGATGAGTTCGCCGAACTGGAAGCGATCGACAATGGTAAGCCGAAGGGTATGGCCGGTGCTGTCGACATCCCTGGTGCGATCAGTCAGATCCGCTTCATGGCAGGCTGGGCCTCCAAGGTTGGTGGCGAAACCACAGCGCCGTACACCATGCCCGCAGGCACTGTGTTCAGCTACACCGTCAAGGAACCGGTTGGCGTGTGCGCACAGATCGTTCCCTGGAACTTCCCGCTGTTGATGGCGTGCCTCAAGATCGCGCCAGCTCTGGCTGCGGGCTGTACGATTGTGTTGAAGCCTGCCGAGCAGACGTCGCTCACCGCGCTGCGTCTGGCTGATCTCGTTGCTGAAGCTGGCTTCCCCGCTGGTGTGCTCAACATCATCACCGGCAATGGCCACACCGCTGGCGACCGCATGGTCAAGCACCCCGACGTCGACAAGGTCGCCTTCACCGGATCGACCGAAATCGGCAAGCTCATCAACAAGAATGCCACCGATACGATGAAGCGCGTGACGCTCGAACTGGGCGGTAAGTCGCCGGTCGTCGTGATGCCAGACGTAGATGTCGCTTCAACCGCACCGGGTGTTGCAGGCGCGATCTTCTTCAATGCGGGCCAAGTATGCGTCGCTGGTTCGCGCCTCTATGCGCACCGTTCGGTGTTCGACAAGGTCATTGAAGGCATGGCCGAAACCGCACCATTCTGGGCGCCTCGCGCCTCGCTGGACCCGGAAGCGCACATGGGCGCGATCATCAGCAAGGAACAGCATGACAAGGTCATGGGCTATATCGAGGCTGGCAAGCGCGATGGCGCCTCAGTTGCGATGGGTGGCGATGCCCCTTCGGGCAACGGCTATTTCGTCAACCCGACCATCCTCGTCGATGTGAACCCGCAGATGAGCGTTGTGCGTGAAGAAATCTTCGGCCCCGTCGTCGTCGCCCAGCGCTTCGATGATCTGGATGAAGTCGCCAAGTCCGCCAATGACACGGCCTTCGGTCTGGGTGCAGGCATCTGGACCAAGGATGTGGCGACGATGCATAAGCTGGCGGCTAAGATTAAATCCGGCACGGTCTGGGGCAATTGCCATGCGATGATCGACACCGCGCTGCCCTTTGGCGGCTACAAGGAGTCGGGCATTGGCCGCGAACAGGGTAAGGCCGGTATCGACGCCTATCTTGAAACCAAGACGGTTATCATTCAACTCTAAGACTTCTCGGCCCCTTCCGCCTTTGGGAGGGGCCATTTTCTATCGGATTTATAAATGCCCATCGACCTATCTAAGATCAAAGCCATTGACGTTCACGTCCATGCCGAAGTGTCCTGTCATGATCCCGAAGATCCGGTCATGGGCAAGTTTTTTGACGCCGCAAGTGCCTATTTCAAGGCCCCGCGCGAGCGCCCGAAAATGCCGGAAATTATTGAAATCTACCGCGAACAGCAGATCGCTTTTTGCATGTTCACCGTTGACTGCGAAAGCGGCATCGGCGCCAAGCGCGTCAGCAATTACGAAATTGCCGAGATCGCCAACAAGAATGACGACATCTGCATCCCGTTCGCCTCAATCGATCCGCACAAGGGCAAGATGGGCGCCCGCGAAGCGCGCGATCTAATCGAAAACCACGGGGTGAAGGGCTTTAAGTTCCACCACATCATGCAGAATGTGGAACCCGCGGCACAGGTTGGCTATCCGATTTACGAAGTCATCAACGAGTATAAGCTGCCAGCCATCTTCCACACCGGCCATTCCGGCATGGGGACGGGCATGCGCGGAGGTGGCGGCGTTCGCCTGAAATATGGTCAGCCAATGCTGGTCGATGATGTCGCGGTCGACTTTCCCGATATGAAGATCATCCTTGCCCACCCGTCATGGCCGTGGGTCGATGAGAGCCTGTCGATGGCGCTCCACAAGGACAATGTGTTCATCGACCTGTGGGGATGGAGCCCTAAATATTTCCAGCCGCTGATCATTCAGTATGCCAACACACAGCTGCGCAAAAAGATGCTGTTCGGGTCTGACTTCCCGCTGATCCACCCGCAGAAATGGCTCGATGCCGCACGTCAGGTTGGCTTCAAGGAAGAAGTGTTGCCGGGCATCATGAAGGACAACGCCGCGAAGCTTCTTGGCCTTTCATGACCGAGTTTAAGGGGCGTCATATCCTCGTGACCGGTGCGTCGACGGGGATTGGGCGGGCAACAGCACGGATGCTTGCCCGGCGCGGCGCGCGCGTCTCGCTTTTGGCCCGCAGCGAGGCTACGCTTCAAGAGGCGGTTGCCGAAATCCGGTCTGAAGGCGGTGCAGTGGCCTATGGGGTTGCTGATGTAGGCGACAAGTCCGCTCTCTTATCGGTATTCGACACAGCAGAAGGCGCGTTTGGGCCAATTGAAGGCTTGTTTGCCAATGCCGGTATGGGCGGCACTTTTGCGCCATTCTCCGACTATGAAGATGAGATGTTCGACACGGTTATGCGCACGAACATGACAAGCGTGTTCTGGGCTATGAAGCGTGTCTTGCCAGGCATGGTCACGCGCAAACGCGGTTCTATCGTGATCACTGGCAGCCTTGCGAGCGAACGGGGCATGGCGAACAACCCCGGCTATGTCGCGTCAAAGCATGCAGTGCTGGGTCTTTCGCGGGCAGCGGCACTTGAGGTCGCTCCGTCCAATGTCCGGGTCAACTGTATCCTGCCCGGCCTCATTGAAACACCGCTGCTGCACAATATAGGCGGCGATGATATTCCGGCCGCAATGGCGTTTATGGGCCGGAATGTGCCGCAAGGTCGGGTTGGCACCGCTGACGAAACGGCTGAAGTCGCAACGTTCCTGCTCTCTGATGCGGCAAGCCATGTGACTGGACAAGCTTGGGCGGTCGACGGCGGCATTCTCGGTACATTGTCAGTACGATAAGAGTGACCAACCAATAGGTTGGCGATGGGAGGAAGCAGATGGGCCTGAAATTTTATCACGCCGAACCACTGGCAAATTCGCTCAAGTCGATGATCCCTTTGAAGGAAAAGGGCCTCGCCTATGAGAGCATCTACGTGGACCTTCATAAGTTTGAACAACATTCGGAATGGTTCACCGCCCTTAATCCGGAAGGGCAGGTGCCGGTTCTTGATCATGACGGCGTCATCATCACGCACACCACTGTCATCAATGAATATCTGGAAGATGCCTTTCCCGACGCGCAGCCAGAAGATGCGCCGCTTCGTCCCCGTGATCCGGAGGGTGCGGCACGGATGCGGTATTGGAACAAGTTCGTTGACGAACATGTGATGAACCATGTGTCGATGCATGGCTGGCACCGGATGATCCGCGTCGTCACGCAGAATATTGAAGACGGCACGTTTGATGAGCTCATGGCGCGTATTCCGCTTCCTGATCAGCGCAAGAAGTGGATGACGGCGCGGTCCGGCTTTTCGGAGGCCGATCTGGCGAATGCGACGAGCAAGATCGAATATGCGATCGACAAGATTGAAAAGCAGTTGGGCGAAACGGCTTGGCTGGCCGGTGAAACCTATACGCTCGCGGATATCAATTTCTATTCGCACTGTGGCGCGATGGTGGAACGCATGTTCCCAGAACTAGAGGTCGCCAAGCGTTGCCCTAGGTTGGTCGCGTGGCGGGATCGGGTTGCTGCGCGTCCCGCAGTGGCCGAAGCGTTGAAGAGCGAGGACCGCACCATGCCAGGTCTGCGCACATGGTCAGGCCACGTCCGCTGAAAAGGCGGGGAGGGGAAAAGACCCCTCCCAACGCAGCTTAGTCTTTGAACACCACTGTCTTTGTGCCATTCACGAAGACGCGGCCCTGCAAATGCCAGTGCACCGCCTGCGCCAGCACACGACGTTCAATATCGCGGCCCTTGCGGACGAGGTCTTCGGGCGTGTCAGCGTGGCTGATGGCTTCGACGTCCTGATGGATAATCGGACCTTCATCGAGGTCTTCGGTCACATAATGCGCGGTTGCGCCTATCATCTTTACGCCGCGGGCATGGGCCTGATGATAGGGCTTGGCCCCCTTGAAGCCGGGCAGGAAGCTGTGGTGGATGTTGATGCAACGACCGCTGAGGAAGGCAGAGAGGTCATCCGACAGAATCTGCATATAGCGCGCCAACACGACAAGCTCGGCGCCTGTGGCCGTCACGATCTCCTTGATCTGAGCTTCCTGCTGCGGCTTGGTGTCCTTGGTTACGGGCAAGTGATGGAAGGGAATGTCGCCGAGCAGCGAGATCTTGAGCGCCTCGCGTGGGTGGTTGCAGATGATGCCGACGACATCCATCGGGATTTCGCCAATGCGGACGCGGTAGAGCAGATCGCCAAGGCAATGGTCGAACTTGGAGACCATCAAAAGAACCTTGCGTGATTCCCCCACGGGGCGGAGGCGCCAGTCCATGTTACAGTCTAAGGCATAAGCCGAAATGGCCGCACGGAAGCCATCGGTGCTGGTTCCTTCGCCTATTTCAAAGACGACGCGCATGAAAAATCGGTCGCTCTCTTTGTCATTAAACTGCTGAGATTCCATGATGTTACCGCCATTATCGGCAAGCAGTCGAGCCATACCGGCGACCAGCCCCGGGCGGTCCGGGCAGGAAAGTGTCAGAACATGGCGGTGGTCGAGCATTTGTTTCTCTCCGGGAATTTATTGTTTGTGTTGCATACAAAAAATGATATGCCCTGCCTATCGTTTTTTTGAATGGGAGAGGCATTGATGTCGGCAAAGAACCTAGATCAGGTATTGCAGTCGTCTGGCAACATTGTGGAAATGCTCCGCAATTCGCAGCTTGGCGCTTACGTTTACCCTGTGGTTGCACCTGAATTTTCGAACTGGCGTTCGGAGCAATGGGCTTGGCAGCATAGCGCCGTCCTGTTTGACCAGTCGCATCACATGGTCAACCTCTACATTCGCGGTAAGGATGCGGCCAAGCTGCTGTCCGACACGATGATCAACAGCTCCAAGGGCTGGTCGGTCAATAAGGCCAAGCAGTATGTCCCAACGACGCCTTATGGCCATGTCATCGGCGATGGCATCATCTTCTGGGAAGAAGAGCAGAGCTTTACCTATGTCGGCCGTGCACCCGCTTCCAACTGGCTGCGCTATCATGCCGCAACCGGCGGCTATGACGTCGAAATCGAACTGGATGACCGTTCGCCGATGCGCCCGATGGGCAAGCCCGTCACGCGCAAGGAATGGCGTTTCCAGATTCAGGGCCCGAACGCATGGGCTGTGATTGAAAAGCTGCATGGCGGCCCGCTGGAGCAGCTCAAGTTTTTCAACATGTCGACGATGAACATTGCGGGCAAAACCGTCCGCACGCTCCGTCACGGCATGTCCGGTGCTCCTGGTCTTGAAATCTGGGGTCCTTATGCTGAGCAGGAAGAAATTCGCGCCGCCATTTTGGAAGCCGGCAAGGAATTTGGCCTGATCGCTTGCGGCAGCCGCGCTTATCCGTCGAACACGCTGGAATCCGGCTGGATCCCATCGCCGCTTCCCGCCATCTACACGGGTGAAAAGCTGAAGGGCTTCCGCGAATGGCTGGGCGCTGACAGCTATGAAGCCACTGGCTCCATCGGCGGCTCGTTCGTTTCCGAGAATATCGAAGACTATTATCTGAACCCATGGGAGCTCGGCTATGGCAACTTCGTCAAGTTCGACCATGATTTCCACGGCCGTGAAGCCCTGGAAGCCCTGAATCCTGTGGAACAGCGCAAGAAGGTCACGCTTGCTTGGCATCCGGAAGACATGGCCAAGATCATGGCGTCCATGTTCAACCCGGATGGCGAAGCCTATAAGTTCTTCGACGTGCCGCTCGCTAACTATGCCTCGTCCAACTACGACCGCGTCGTGGATGCCGGCGGCAAGACGGTTGGCCTGTCGATGTTCACGGGCTTCTCCTACAATGAAAAGCAGGCGCTGAGCCTTGCCACCGTTGATCCTGAAATCCCGTTCGGCACTGAGTTGCACGTGGTTTGGGGTGAGGAAAATGGCGGCACGCGCAAGACGACGGTTGAGCCGCACAAGCAGTTGAACGTCCGCGTGATTGTCTCGCCAGTGCCCTACAGCCGTGTGGCACGTGAAACCTACGCTGATGGCTGGCGCACCGCGCGCTAAGCCGATTGTTGACGTGCACCCGCGATGCCAAAACCGGCGCGCGGGTGTCACGCTTTTTTCTTGAGAGGCGCACCGATGGCCAGTTCCGCACTGATCCATCCCAATTGGGATCTGCCACCCGCAGGCATTACGGACGGCTTCTCTCTTGAGATGACGGCTAAGGATGAGGCGTCGTTGCGTGATGCAGCGCCGCTCATTCCGGCTGAAACACCTATTGCGGTGACCTACCTTCCCGGAGAAGACGTGAACGCCCGTGTGGCCGCGACCATCGCCGTGCGGGAATTGGGCTTTGAACCGATGCCGCATTTTTCCGCGCGTCGGATCACGTCGCAAGATGATTTTGAAGCCTATCTGAAGGCGGTCGTTGAAAAGGCCGGTGTCCGCCGCTGCTTCATCGTGGCGGGCGATCCGCCAGAGGCGCAGGGGCCTTATTCAGATACGATGTCGTTGATCGCAACAGGTGCTTTTGAGCGTGCAGGTGTTCAAGCCATTGGCATTGGCGGCCATCCCGAAGGTCATCCGAACATGTCAGAGGCGGAATGTTGGGCCGTCCTTGAAACCAAGGTCCGTGAGATCGAAAGCCGCGGCATGGCGCCGCTCGTCGTGACGCAGTTTGGCTTTGATCCCGACGCGTTTCTGGTGTGGCTGAAGGAACTCCGTGCGCGGGGCATCATGTGCCCTGTCCGCATTGGTATTCCTGGGCCAGCTGGAATTAAGCGTCTGCTGGCCTTTGCCGCGCGCTGCGGGGTTGGGGCATCGGCATCCGTCATGAAGGCGTACGGCGTCAGCATCACCAAACTTTAGGG
>JBBATT010000082.1:0-8752 GCA_040398605.1 Chakrabartia sp. | reverse complement strand
TCGGCTCAACTCGCCATGCTGCGCTACCAGTTGAACCCGCATTTCCTGTTCAACACGCTCAACTCCATTTCCACGCTCGTGCTTTTGAAGCAGACCGAGCGGGCGAACGCGATGTTGTCGCGCCTCTCGTCCTTCCTACGCTACACGCTGGCGAACGAGGCAACGGCGCGCGTGACCATCGAGCAGGAGGTTGAGACGCTGAAGCTGTACCTCGATATCGAAAAAATGCGCTTTGAAGACAGGCTGCGGCCGACGTTCGAGATCGAGCCCGCTGTTGAAGGCGCGCGGCTGCCATCAATGTTGCTGCAGCCGCTCGTGGAAAATGCCATTAAATATGCTGTGACACCGCAGGAAGAAGGGGCGGAAATTGCAGTCGCAGCGCGTCTGGCCGGGGACAGGGTGCAAATCACTGTCGCTGATACCGGGGCCGGATGTGGGGAACAGGGAATAGGGGCAAGCGGGTCCACCGGTGTGGGGCTCGCAAACATCCGCGAAAGGCTACAGCAGGCCTTTGGCGATGATCATCGCTTCGAAACGAAGGCCATGACGGGCAAGGGTTTCCAAGTGCTGATCGACATCCCGTTCCAAACAGAAACCCCAAGGTTGGAGGCCGCATGACCATCCGTACCATTCTCGTCGATGACGAAGCACTCGCGATACAGGGCCTCGCGCTCCGTCTTGAAGTCCATCCCGATGTCGAGATCATCGAGACTTGCAGCAATGGCCGCGAGGCTATCCGCGCGATCAAGACGCACAAACCCGACCTCGTTTTTCTCGACATCCAGATGCCCGGTTTTGACGGATTTTCGGTCGTGTCCGGCTTGGCCGAGATTGAACCACCGCTGTTCGTCTTTGTGACGGCCTATTCAGACCATGCCATCCGTGCGTTTGAAGCGCAGGCCACCGATTATCTGATGAAGCCGGTCGACGAAGACCGTCTGGCCGCAACGCTGGACCGCGTGCGCCAGCGCCTTTCGGAAAAGAAGGGGTCGGAAGAGGCGGAGCGCCTGAAAGAGGCGCTCGCCAAACATGCGCCCGACGTGCACGAAGAAATGGTCGATGCAGGCGACGAAGGGCCATCCGCGAACCGTTTTGAACGGCTGATCAATATCAAGGATCAAGGGCAGATCTTCCGCGTCGACGTTGACACCATCGAACGCATCGATGCGGCTGGCGATTACATGTGCATCTACACCGGCGGTGAGACGCTCATCCTGCGCCAGACGATGAAGGACATGGAAAAGCGGCTCGATCCGCGCAAATTCCAGCGCGTCCACCGGTCATCTATCGTCAATCTTGATCTGGTCAAACAGGTCAAGCCGCACACCAATGGGGAATGCTTCCTCGTTCTGGATTCAGGGGCTCAGATCAAGGTCAGCCGCAGCTATCGGGACGTTGTGGCGAGATTTGTCCACTAGAGCATTTGATTTACGGTCATTTTGCCAAGACATCTATTCGACATGACCGAATTGGTGGTCTAGAAGCGCCGCCATGAGTGATCGCCCCGATACGCCGCTCCTCGATAAGGTCGCCTTCCCGGCGGACCTCAGGAAGCTCCGTCCCGAACAGCTCCGCCAATTTGCGGACGAACTTCGTGCCGAAACCATTTCGGCTGTATCCGTAACCGGGGGCCATCTCGGCGCCGGGCTCGGTGTGGTCGAGCTGACGACCGCCATCCATTATGTGTTTGATACGCCGGTGGACAGACTCGTTTGGGACGTTGGCCACCAATGCTATCCGCACAAGATCATCACCGGCAGGCGTGATCGCATTCGCACGCTGCGCACAGGGGGCGGACTGTCCGGCTTCACCAAGCGCTCTGAGAGCGAGTATGATGCCTTTGGCGCGGCGCACAGCTCAACGTCGATTTCGGCAGCACTCGGCTTTGCCGTTGCCAACAAGATGGCGGGCAAGCCGGGCCGGGGTATTGCTGTGATCGGCGATGGCGCCATGTCGGCAGGTATGGCCTATGAGGCGATGAACAACGCCGCACAGGCGGGCAATCGGCTGATCGTGATCCTTAACGATAATGACATGTCGATTGCACCACCGGTGGGTGGTCTATCGGCGTACCTTGCTCGATTGGTGTCGTCGCAGCCTTTCCTCAGCCTGCGCGAACTGGCGAAGCGGATCTCCCGCCGTCTGCCAGAGCCCCTTCACCTCGCGGCCAAGAAGACGGACGAATTCGCCCGTGGCATGGCGATGGGGGGCACGCTGTTTGAAGAACTTGGTTTCTATTATGTCGGGCCGATTGACGGCCATAATCTGGACCATCTGATCCCCGTGCTCGAAAACGTGCGCGACGCCGCTGAAGGCCCATGCCTCATTCACGTCGTGACCAAAAAGGGCCATGGCTATGCGCCCGCAGAAGCGGCGTCAGACAAATATCACGGCGTCCAGAAGTTTGATGTGGTCACCGGCACGCAGGTCAAAGCGCCTCCGGGGCCGCCTTCTTATCAGAACGTTTTTGGCGATACGCTTGCCAAGCTGGCCGATACGGATACCCGTATCTGCGCCATCACAGCGGCGATGCCGAGTGGGACGGGCGTGGATCGTTTTGCCAAAGCACATCCCGACCGCGCGTTTGATGTCGGCATTGCTGAACAGCATGCCGTAACATTTGCCGCCGGTCTTGCCGCAGAAGGTATGCGCCCGTTTTGCGCGATTTACTCGACCTTCCTGCAGCGCGCTTATGATCAGGTTGTCCACGATGTCGCGATTCAGAACTTGCCGGTGCGTTTCGCAATTGACCGGGCGGGCCTTGTCGGCGCTGATGGGGCCACACATGCTGGGTCATTCGATGTGACCTATCTTGCGTCGCTGCCGAACATGGTCGTGATGGCGCCGTCGGACGAGGCGGAACTGGTCCACATGACGTATACCGCCGCGTTGCATGACAGCGGCCCGATTGCCCTGCGTTACCCGCGTGGCAATGGCACCGGCATTGCGCTGCCCGACGCGCCTCAGGCGCTGGAGATCGGCAAGGGCCGGATCGTGAAGCAGGGCAAGAAGGTGGCCATCCTCTCGCTCGGCACGCGTCTGGAAGAAGCAATGAAGGCAGCGGACATGCTGGAGGCCAAGGGGCTTTCAACGACGGTTGCCGATTTGCGTTTCGCCAAGCCGCTCGACGTTGATTTGATCCGCAAGTTGCTGACCAGCCATGAGGTTGCTGTTACCGTTGAGGAAGCCAGCATCGGCGGCTTTGGCGCCCATGTGCTGACCATGGCGAGCGACGAAGGGCTGATCGATGCTGGACTTAAGCTGCGCACATTGCGGCTGCCTGATGTATTCCAGGATCACGATAATCCGCAAAAGCAATATGACGAAGCGGGCTTGAATGCGCCGCAGATCGTGGAAGCTGTGCTAAAGGCGCTCCGCATCAACTCGGCGGTGGCCGAAGCCGGTCAGCGCGCTTAACACCCTAAATGGCAAAGGTCCGCGCTGATCAGCTGCTCGTGGACCGCGGGCTCGCCGAAAGCCGGACGCGGGCACAGGCGCTGATCCTTGCTGGCATTGTATTCCTTGGAGACCGCAAGGTTGAAAAGGCAGGCCAGCAAGTTGCTGAAGACGCTGTGCTGGACGTGCGGGGCAGGGACCATCCTTGGGTGTCGCGTGGAGGCGTTAAACTCGCCCATGCGCTTCAGCATTTTGGCTGGGACGTCTCGGGCGCGGTCGCCATGGATGTTGGCAGTTCAACGGGCGGCTTCACTGATGTCTTGCTCACCAATGGCGCCGTAAAGGTCTTTGCGGTCGACAGCGGCACCAATCAGCTGGCGTGGAAGCTGCGCAATGACCCTCGCGTTGTGGTCCATGAACAGACAAGCGCCCGCATCCTGACGGATACGGAGATCACTGAGGCCGTTGACCTCATTGTCTGCGATGCCAGCTTCATTGGCCTGTCAAAGGTGCTGGAGCGGCCGATGAGTTTCACCAAAGCTGGCGCTGGCCTCATCGCCTTGATCAAGCCTCAGTTTGAGGCTGGGCGGGGAGAGGTGGGGAAGGGCGGCGTCGTTCGGGACGCGCAAGTCCACCAGCGCGTATGCACAAACGTGCAATCATGGTTGACCGAGATGGGGTGGGCCGTAGAAGGCCTGACTGAGAGTCCTATCAAGGGACCGGAAGGCAATATCGAGTTTCTTGTCGCAGCTCGAAAACCTTCCTGAGGATCAACAGGGGAAATTGTGATCAAGCGATACGTCCTATTGGCGGGCGCAGCGTTCTGTGTGCCAGGGGCAGCACTTGCGCAGCGGACAGCCGAAAATCTGGTGACCCAATCTGCTGACGCGTTCGGCAAGGCGATCGGCAGTGAAAAGATCGGGCTTTATAGTTCGGATGATATTCGCGGCTTCAACCCCATTGATGCCGGCAATGTCCGTATTGAGGGTCTGTATTTTGACCATGTCGAGCGTGTGCCCTCACGTCTGGTGGATGGGTCCACTGTGCGTGTCGGGGTTGCGGCACAGGGATATCCTTTTCCTGCGCCGACGGGCATCGTTGATTACAGCTTGAACTTGTTCCGGGGAAAGTCTGAGGCGAGCGGGCAGATTGAACGCGGCGCCTATGGCGGAACTGCGGGAAATATTGAGGTTAGGCTGCCCCTAATCGGTGAGAAATTTGGCGTTTCCGGTGGCGTCGGATTTCGAGAGATGGTCCGCTCTGAAGGCGGGAAGGCCAGTTACCGCAGTATAGGGGCCAATCTGACCTGGCTTCCCTATTCGGGATCAATCGTCACGGTGATAGCGGGCAGGTTTACTGGCCGCGATGATGAGGCACATGTCACCCTCTTTCCAGCCGCTGGTGAAGCGTTGCCGCGGGTTCCCAGAGAGGTGTTTCTCGGCCAGAATTGGACTGACCGCAACTCGAGCGTCACCATGTATGGTGGGCTGGCAAAGTTTCCATCGGGTCCTTGGCTCTTCGAAGCGGGCCTGTTTGACTTTACCATGAAGAATGAATCGAACTTTGCAGACCTGCTTCGGGGTGTGCGAGGCGATGGGTTTGTTGCTAATCGTCTGGTCATCGCAGACCCCGGGAGCCAGACGCACAGCCTTTCGGGTGAAGGGCGTGTGACGCGTCAATTCAACTCAGGGCCTCTTGCTCAGAAGGTCATTGTCAGTGCACGGGGGCGCATCAAGGATCGCCTGTTCGGCGGAATTCAGCGGATTGATCTTGGCCCTAGCTCCGCGATTGCTGAGGATTTCCGCGCGCGTCCCACACTTTTGCCGCAGATCAAGGATGACGACCACGTCAAGCAGATGACGCTTGGTCTGGCTTATGCCCTCCAGTGGCGAGGCCATGGTTCACTCGACCTGTCTGTGTCGCGGGCGCAGTATACAAAGACGCTCGACTTTGCGAACCCACTGCTGCCCATCGTCGAGACAAAAGACACGCCGATGCTCGTCACGGCGTCGGGAACAGTGACGCTCTCCAAGCGCCTTGCGCTTTACGGCGGCATGGTGCGGGGTCTTGAAGAAGCTTTGATCGCACCGGATATCTCGACCAACCGGTCTGAAGCGCCGCCAGCCATCCGCACGCGCCAGTTCGACTTTGGATTGCGTTATGCGGTCACGTCAAAGATGACCCTCGTTGCGGGGGTCTTCAGTGTGAAGAAGCCCTATTTTAATCTAGACCCAGCCTTGCGCTATCGCCAGCTTGGTGATGTCGATAACCGAGGCGTGGAAGTCTCTTTGGCTGGACAGATCGCGCCGGGGCTCACCGTGGTCGCGGGATCGCTTTTTCTGGACCCGAAGATTTCTGGCGAAGCTGTTGATATTGGCCTGATCGGGGATCGTCCTGTGGGATCTATCAAGCGGCGGAGTATCGCAAATTTCGACTGGCGGTTGGCGCAGGGGCATAGCCCTTGGTCGTTTGACGTTGCGCTTGAAAGCCTTTCTGCTCGGGTTGGCAATGCCGACAACACATTCTTCGCTCCCCCCGGCGAAACGGTCAATTTGGGCTTCCGCTATCGTTTTGGGTTGGCCCATCATTCAGCCCTTATCCGGGTGCAGGCCCTGAATGTATTGAATGACTATCGTTGGCAGGTCTCGTCCAGTGGGGGCTTCACCTATGCCGGCAGCCGTACATATGTCGGGCAACTCATCATGGATATTTGATCCTATCGTCGCAAAGCCTTGCCGCGGGCCTTTGGGCATGCCTAAACACCGGTTCAGTCCGAACCGGAGATAGTTGATGAGCCAAATCGCATCCAAACAGCAATTGCGCATGTCGTTCCTCCGCTATGCGCTTGTGACGGTGCCAACCATTGTCTTTCTTGGTTTTCTGTCGGGCAAGCTTGCCAATTCGGGTTACGAAAATCGTTGGTTTCTGGCGCTTTCCCGCCCAGAGAGTGTTCCGCCCGGCTGGGTGTTTGGTGCTGTTTGGACAACGCTCTACATTCTCATGGGCGTGTCGCTCGCGATGATCCTGTTCGCGCGGGGTGCCCCTGGACGGCCATTGGCGCTGACGCTCTTCGGTGTGCAATTATTGTTGAACCTAACTTGGACGCCGCTGTTTTTTGCAGCCCATCAGGTGACGTTGGCGCTTTTCCTGATCCTCGCGATTTTGGCCCTGACGGTCGCCACGACCTTCTCCTTCGCCCGCATTCGCAAGTCCGCAGCTTGGCTGCTCGTGCCTTATATGATGTGGTTGAGCATTGCTGTGGTCTTCAACTATCAGATCGATGTGCTCAATCCGGATGCAGAGACCCTTGTGCCAGAGGCACCGCGCACCCAAATTGCACTTTGACCAACCGGCCAATTTGCCAAGGAATTTTATATGCAGTCCGAAAACCGCCTTTTTGAAGACTTCGCCAAGCTGTTGAACGGCGCTGCCGGCACAATTGCTGGCGTGGGCCGTGAGGCAGAGGCCGCCACGCGCGAAAAGGCGAAGGAATGGATTGGCGGGCTGGATTTTGTCAGCCGCGATGAGTTTGAAGCCGTGAAAGCGATCGCAATTGCTGCCCGCGAGGAAGCAGATGCGCTCAAGGCGCGGCTGGATGCTTTGGAAGCGGGGAAGAAGAAGGGCTAAGGCCCGCTGCCATCTTCTCCACAATTTTGTCGGACGATTGGATGCGCAGTCTTGCCCGTTTGCCGCGCGTGAAGGCAATCAGGCGTCGATGAGCATCGAACCCCTCGACATGGCGCATGCACCCGGCGCGCCAATCGAAACGCTTGAGAGCTGGTTCTCGGCGCATGGTTGGCCTTGTGAGCGTCTGGGGGATGAGGAAATCGTCTCCTCGGCAAAGGGCGCCTGGTGTCAATATGAGCTGCGCGGACTTTGGCGGGAAGACGATTGCGTTTTGCAGTTTTTGGCCTTTCCTGACGTCAAAGTCACCGATGCGCAGGCGTCTTCGATTTATGAAACGATCGGCCTGATCAACGAACAATTGTGGCTCGGCCATTTCGAATATTGGCCTGCCACGGGCATCATCATCTATCGCCACGCTGTCTTGCTGGATTCAGGCAACGGTGAAGCGACCTTCTCTTACGAGCAGGCCGAAGTGATGGTTGAAGCGGCGATTGATGAGCTCGACCGGTTTTATCCTGTCTTCCAATTTGTGCTTTGGGGCGGAAAGTCTCCGCGTGAAGCAATTACGTCGGCCATGGTGGAAACGCAGGGCGAAGCGTGATGCCAAGCCCGTCCATCTGGCTGGTCGGATGTGGCAATATGGGCGGCGCGATGCTTCAGGGCTGGCTGGCGAGCGGCGTGCATGCTGATACCATCCTCGTCATCGACCCATTGGCTAAGTCGGCCCCTGCAGGCGTGACGCTGCTTGCCGCGCCACCGGCGGATCATGTGCCGGACATTCTCGTGCTGGCGATCAAGCCGCAAATGCTGGATGATGTTGGCCCAACCCTCCCCGTTTCATCGACGACCACCGTCGTCTCCATCCTTGCCGGTGTTGAAATAGCGTCGCTTGCCTCGGCTTTGCCCGGGGCTGGGGCGTTCGTTCGGGTCATGCCCAATATGCCTGCGGCCATCGGGGAGGGCGTCAGTGCGGTGTTTGGGCCTTCGCTGGATGCCAAGGGTCGTAAAGTGATCGATGCGCTGGTGGCGCCTCTGGGGCGGGTTGAATGGGTTGAGGAGGAAAGCCTGTTCCATGCGGTCACGGGCCTGTCTGGATCAGGTCCCGCATTCGTGCTGCGCTTTGCAGAGGCGATGATTGCGGCAGGGGTGGCGGAAGGCCTTTCGTCCGATCTGGCGAAGCGGCTGGCCTTGGAGACCTTGGCTGGAACGGCGCGTCTCGCCATGCAGTCTGATCTAAGTCCGTGCGCGCTTGTTGAAACTGTGCGGAGTCCAAATGGGACGACCCATGCGGGCCTTGTTGTCATGGATGGTTCTGACTTTGCGGAAATTGTCGGCCAGACCATAAGTGCCGCCGCCACGCGAAGCCGCGAACTGGCATCCGCCGCACAAAAAGGCTGAATATGGTCGGCGGGGCAGGTTGACGACACGCGCATCCTCGCATAGCGCAGCCAATAAGTTGCGGGAAATGAACCCCGCGCAGCAAGAAAGTTTCAATCCCGATGGGCGCTGTACCCGCTTTCACCATTGAACCCAGCCAGTCACCGGTTCCGGAAGCGGAACGGCTTGCGCGCATTGCAGCGCCGGGGTTCGGCAAAGTCTTTACCGACCATATGGTCACCATCCGCTATGCGGAAGGGAAGGGCTGGTATGACGCGAAAGTGACGGCACGCCAGCCGTTGACGCTCGATCCGGCGACGGCAGTGCTGCATTATGCGCAGGAAATTTTTGA
>JBBATT010000081.1:0-8794 GCA_040398605.1 Chakrabartia sp. | reverse complement strand
GTTTCGTCAGCCATTTAGAACTCCAATCCGCCTTCGCGTGCCGCGTCAGCCAATGCTTTTACGCGACCATGGAACAGGAAACCCCCACGGTCGAACACGACCTTGGTTACGCCAGCCTTCTTGGCACGCTCGGCAACAGCCTTGCCTACCAAAACCGCTGCGTCGAGGTTTGCACCCGACTTGGCGCGCGCGTCCTTTTCGACGGTCGAAGCTGCGGCAACTGTCTTGCCCGCTGCGTCGTCGATGATCTGCGCGTAGATGTGACGGCCCGACCGATGAATGGACAGGCGCGGACGCTGGCTGGCGCGGGTACGGATTGCCGTACGGACGCGCTGGCGGCGCTTTTCGAATGATGAAAGCTTCTGTGCCATTACTTCTTCTTACCCTCCTTCCGGAAGATAAACTCACCACGATAGCGGATACCCTTGCCCTTATAAGGCTCAGGCTTACGCCAGCGGCGAATTTCTGCGGCGATCTGGCCAACCGCCTGGCGGTCAATGCCCGAGATTTCGATCGTCGTCTGATCCGGAGTCTTGATGTCGATGCCCTGCGGCACGTCGATGTCGATGTCGTGGCTGTAGCCGAGCTGCAGCTTGAGCTTCTGGCCCTGTGCATTCGCACGGTAGCCAACACCCGTCATAACGAGCGTCTTGGTGAAGCCTTCGGTCACGCCCGTCACCAAATTCTGGATCAGGGTGCGCTGCATGCCCCAGAAGGACCGCGCCCGCTTTGTTTCATTCGCAGGGCGAACGGAAAGCTGGCCGTCTTCAAGGCTATACGACACTTCGGCTTCCTTAGGGATGCTGAGCGTCCCCTTGGGGCCAGTGACGGCGATGATCGCACCGTCGAGCGATGCGGTCACGCCTGCCGGAATGGCAATTGGCTTTTTACCTGTGCGGCTCATCAGAACACCTCCGCGAGCACTTCGCCGCCGACATTCTGCTCACGCGCTTCCGCGTCAGAAAGAACGCCGCGGGGCGTCGAGACGATGGTGATGCCGAGGCCGTTACGGATAATCGGAAGTTCCTTCGAACCGGAGTAAACGCGGCGGCCGGGCTTCGACACACGTGCAACGTGCTTGATGGCCGGCTGACCTTCGAAATACTTCAGTTCGATGCGGATGCCCGGGTGTGCACCCAGGGCCTCATCATGATAGCCGCGAATATAACCTTCGCGCTGCAAGACGTCGAGCACACGGACACGCAGCGTAGACGCCGGAGTCAGAACGCTATCCATCTTGGCACGCTGGCCGTTGCGGATGCGGGTGAGCATATCACCCAAGGGATCGGTCAAAGACATTTTTCAGTAACCCCTTACCAGCTCGACTTGGTGACGCCGGGGATCAGGCCCTTATTGGCCAGATCACGCAGCTGAACACGGCAAAGCCGGAACTTGCGGTAGTAAGCGCGCGGACGACCCGTCAGCTCGCAGCGGTTGCGGACACGGGTCGGATTTCCGTTGCGCGGAATTTCGGCCAGCTTCAGGCGCGCGATGAGGCGCTCCGTTTCGTCCTTGGATTCGTCGTTTGCGATCGCCTTCAGCCGGGCATAACGCCCTGCGTACTTCTTAACGAGCTTCTTGCGACGCTCGTTTTTGTTGATCGAACTCAGTTTCGCCATGACTTAAGTTCTCTTCCTTCCGTCAGAGCAGTCCCGCTTACGCGGCCTGCTGCTGCTCTTCTTCTTGAGGGAAAGGGAAACCGAACAGGCGAAGGAGCTCACGCGCTTCGTCGTCGGTCTTTGCGGTTGTCGTGACAATGATGTCCATGCCACGCATCTTATCGATCTGATCGTAGCTGATTTCCGGGAAAACCAGCTGTTCCTTCAGGCCCATCGCATAGTTGCCACGGCCGTCAAACGACTTCGGGTTCAAACCCCGGAAATCGCGGACGCGCGGGAGCGCGATGGTGATCAGGCGATCAAGAAATTCATACATGCGTTCACGGCGCAAGGTGACCTTGCAGCCAATCGGCATGCCTTCACGCAGCTTGAACTGCGCGATCGACTTCTTCGCCTTGGTAATCACAGGCTTCTGGCCTGCAATCTGCTGCATTTCAGCAGCGGCGATTTCGACTTTCTTCTTGTCCTGCGTCGCTTCACCAACACCCATGTTGATGACGATCTTATCGAGGCGCGGAACCTGCATCGAGTTGGTGTACCCGAACTTTTCCGTCATCGCCTTGATGATCGTTGCTTCGTAGATGCCCTGCATACGGGCCTTGTACTTGTCAGCCATTGATCACTTCCCCGGACTTCACGGCCACACGGACCTTCTTGCCGTCCTTGATTTCGAAGCGGACGCGCGTTGGCTTGCCCGACTTCGGATCTTCGATTGCGACCTTCGACACCGGCATCGGCGCTTCGCGACGCTCCAGACCACCCTGCGGGTTGGCCTGGGTCGGCTTCTTGTGGCGGGTGGCGATATTCACGCCGGCCACAATCACCTTGCCGTCCTTCGGGAACGACTTGGTCACTTCGCCGTGCTTGCCCTTGTCCTTGCCGGACAGGACGACGACCTTGTCACCCTTTTTGATTTTCAGCGAAGCCATTACAGCACCTCCGGTGCGAGCGAGATGATCTTCATGAAGTTCTTCGCGCGCAGTTCACGGCAGACCGGGCCGAAAATACGGGTGCCGATCGGCTCTTCGTTCTTGTTGACGAGGACCGCTGCATTACCGTCGAAACGGATCGTCGAACCGTCGGGACGATGAATGTCCTTAGCGGTACGAACGATGACTGCGCGGTGCACGTCACCCTTTTTAACTTTGCCGCGAGGCTGGGCTTCTTTGATCGACACAACGATCACATCACCCACGCCGGCGAAACGACGCTTGGAACCACCGAGCACCTTGATGCACTGAACGCGCTTGGCGCCCGAGTTATCGGCGACTTCCAGATTGGACTGCATCTGAATCATGGATCAGCCCTCCATTGGATCGACGATTGCCGCAGCACCGCCGACCTTTTCTAAGACCGTCCAGGTCTTCAACTTCGAAATAGGGGCACATTCTTCAATGCGCACCACTTCGCCCTCTTTGAAGGTGTTGCCTTCATCATGGGCGTGATATTTCTTCGAACGGCGGATGATCTTACCGTAGAGCGGGTGTTTCTCCTTACGCTCTACCTTGACCACAACCGTCTTGTCGGTCTTGTCGGAAACGACCGTTCCGGTCAGCACACGCTTTGGCATGTCACCTGGTCCTTACTTAGCCGCAGAATCAGCGGAGCGCTGAGTCTGAAGCGTCTTGATGCGGGCGATATCCCGACGCACCTGTTGGATGCGCGCGGGCTTCTCAAGCTGGCTGGTCGCCGCCTGAAACCGCAGATTGAACTGCTCACGCTTCAGGTTGACAAGTTCCTCGACGAGCTGGTCGTCTGTCTTGACTTTAAGATCAGCAATCTTGGTCATTATTCAGCTCCCAAGTGCGAGAAGTCACCCAAGCGGGCAACGACCTTGACCTTGATCGGCAGCTTTTCAGCAGCGCGGCTGAAGGCGACGGCCGCGATCGGACCGGGAACGCCATCAAGTTCAAACAGGATACGGCCTGGCTTGACGCGTGCCGCCCAATATTCGGGGGCACCCTTACCGGAGCCCATGCGGACTTCGGCAGGCTTGGACGAGACCGGCACGTCTGGGAAGACGCGGATCCACAAACGGCCCTGACGGCGGATGTGACGCGTGATGGCACGACGTGCAGCTTCGATTTGACGGGCGGTGATCCGGTCCGGCTCCATGGCCTTCAGGCCATAAGAACCAAAGTTCAAATCTGTACCGCCCTTGGCGAGACCGTGGATACGGCCCTTGTGCGCCTTGCGGAATTTGGTGCGTTTCGGTTGCAGCATTGCTCTATCCTAAACTCAGCGGGCCGGACGGACGCCGGACGTCTGTGCGTCAAGCATCAGACGGTCGGTTGCCATCGGATCATGGCCAAGGATTTCACCCTTGAAGATCCAGACCTTGATCCCGCAAACGCCATAAGCGGTGTGCGCTTCGGCTTCAGCGTAATCGACGTTCGCGCGGAGCGTGTGCAGCGGCACACGGCCTTCACGATACCATTCGGTGCGGGCGATTTCCGCGCCACCCAAACGACCAGCGCAGGTGATACGAATACCTTCAGCGCCGAGGCGGAGAGCCGACTGAACCGCGCGCTTCATGGCACGACGGAAAGCGATACGGCGTTCCAGCTGGTCCGCGATCCCCTGAGCTACGAGCTTGGAATCGATTTCCGGCTTGCGGATTTCAACGATGTTCAACGACACGTCGCTCGACGTCATCGAAGCCAGCGTCTTGCGCAGCTTTTCGATGTCCGCACCCTTCTTGCCGATGATCACGCCGGGGCGTGCAGCATAGATGGAGATACGGCAGGTCTTGGCCGGACGCTCAATGACCACCTTGGAGATCGCAGCCTGCGGCAGCGTCTTCATGATGAACTTACGCAGCTTCAGGTCGTCCAGGAGGAGACGGCCATATTCGGCGCCCTCGGCGTACCAGCGGCTGTCCCAGGTCCGGTTGATCTGGAGGCGCAGGCCGATTGGATTGCTCTTCTGACCCATGGCTTATGCTTCCTCTTGCACTTCGCGGACAACCACGCGGAGGCGGCTGAACGGCTTGACGATGCGGGTCGAACGACCGCGGGCGCGGGTTGCAAAGCGCTTCATGGCAATCGACTTGCCAACGCTTGCTTCGTAAACGACCAGAGCGTCGACATCCAAATTATGGTTGTTTTCCGCATTCGCGATCGCCGAAGCGAGCACCTTGCGGACATCAACAGCCATGGCCTTGGTCGAGAACTGAAGAATGTTCAGCGCGTCACCGGCCTTCTTGCCACGGATGAGACCAGCCACCAGGTTCAGCTTCTGGGCCGAACCGCGGATCATGGTACCCACCGCGAGCGCCTCGTTGTCACCAACGCGACGGGGAGATGCAGACTTTGACATCAGCGCTTGCCCTTCTTGTCAGCGGCGTGGCCGGGGAATGTGCGCGTCGGCGCAAATTCACCAAGCTTCATGCCGACCATTTCCTCGCTGACGAGGACGGGGATGAACTTGCGGCCATTATAGACGTTAAACGTCAGGCCAACGAACTGAGGCAGGATCGTCGAACGACGCGACCAAGTCTTGATCGGACCAGAACGCGTGCCCGCTTCAGCAGCGGTTTCTGCTTTCTTGAGCAGATGAAGGTCAACAAAGGGACCTTTCCAGACGGAACGGGCCATGACTTACCTCTTCTTCTTGGCGTGACGCGACCGGATGATCATCTTGTCCGTCGCCTTATTGGAACGCGTGCGCGCACCCTTGGTCGGCTTACCCCATGGCGTCACTGGATGACGACCACCTGAGGTCCGGCCTTCACCACCGCCGTGCGGATGGTCGACCGGGTTCTTTGCAACACCGCGGGTCAGCGGGCGAATGCCCTTCCAACGGTTACGACCGGCCTTAGCGAGGTTCGTGTTGCCGTTGTCCGGGTTGGAAACAGCACCAACGGTGCCCATGCAATCCGAACGCAGATACCGCTGCTCACCCGAGTTCAGGCGAACAATCACCATGCCACGGTCACGACCGACAACCTGCACATACGTGCCTGCCGAACGGGCGATCTGGCCGCCCTTGCCTGGCTTCATTTCCACGTTGTGGACAATGGTGCCGACCGGCATCTGGCCGAGTTCCATCGCGTTGCCTGGCTTCACGTCGGTCTTCTTAGCCGCGATGATTTTGTCACCGGGGGCCAAGCGCTGCGGCGCCAAGATGTAAGAGAACTCGCCATCTTCATAGTTGACGAGCGCAATGAACGCTGTGCGGTTGGGGTCATATTCCAGACGCTCGACCGTCGCTTCCACGTCCCATTTGCGACGCTTGAAGTCGATGATGCGATAGCTCTGCTTGTGGCCGCCTGCGATACCGCGCGACGTCACATGGCCCTTATTGTTGCGACCGCCGGTCTTGTGCTTGC
Organism: Chakrabartia sp.; assembly: GCA_040398605.1. Lineage (GTDB taxonomy): Bacteria > Pseudomonadota > Alphaproteobacteria > Sphingomonadales > Sphingomonadaceae > Aquisediminimonas. The sequence continues at coordinate 2,845 of JBBATT010000081.1, read as the reverse complement.
CTTCGGTCAAAGCCTTTACAGGCTTGCCCTTATGCAGCGCAGAGCGGTCAACCAGGATCAGGCCACGGCGCGCCGGGCTGGTCGGGTTATAATGCTTCAGTGCCATGGTTCTTAAATCCCCGTGGTCACGTCGATCGACTGGCCTTCAGCCAGCGTCACAATCGCTTTTTTGAAGTCAGAACGACGATAAGCCTCGCCCTTCCACTTCTTGGTCTTGCCCTTTTGGACGATGGTGTTGACGCCCGTCACCTTGACATCAAACAGCGCTTCTACCGCTGCCTTGATCTGCGGCTTGGTCGCGTCGCCGGCTACGCGGAACACAACTGCGTTATGTTCGCTTGCCATCGTCGCCTTTTCGGTGATGTGGGGCGCGAGCACCACGTCATAGTGGCGAATATCCACTTGCTTCTTAGCCATTGAACCGCGCCTCCAGCTTTTCAACGCCAGCGCGGGTCAGAACCAGCGTATCGTGGCGAAGGATGTCGTAAACATTGGCGCCCATGGCGGGCAATACGTCCACGCCGGGGATGTTGGCTGCAGCAAGTGCGAAGCTCGTTTCAACGGCTTCACCGTCGATCACGAGAGCGGTGCGACCGAAGCCCAGCTTGCTGAGCGTGCCGACCAATGCCTTCGTCTTGGCTTCCTTGAGCGCCAGATCCTCAAGAACGATCAGCGAGCCCGACTTGACCTTGGCGGAAAGCGCCATCTTCAGGCCGAGTGCACGGATCTTCTTGTTGAGCGAGGGGTTGAAGTCACGAACGCGAGGACCGTGAGCCTTACCACCGCCGACAAAGATCGGAGCGCGGCGATCGCCGTGACGAGCCGTACCGCCGCCCTTCTGGCGACCAAACTTCTTACCGGTGCGTGCCACTTCAGAGCGCTCACGGGCACCACGGGCTGTGCCGCGGGCCTTTTCGAGCTGCCAGGTAACAACGCGGTGCAGAATGTCTGCGCGCGGCTCGAGGCCGAACACGTCTTCTGCGAGGTCGATGTCGCCCTTTGCTTTGGCGTCGAGGGTCTGAACCTTGAGCTTCATGGCTTAGCCCTCCTGATTTTCGACGGCTTCAGGCGCATCAGCGACTTCAACCGGAGTTTCTGCGGGAGCTTCGACCTGACCACCTGCGGAGCGAACCGAGGCAGGGTACGGAGCGTCGGAGGGGCGTGAAACCTTCACAGCGTCCGAAACGGTAAGCCACGTGCCCTTGGCACCCGGAACCGAACCACGAACGAACAGAAGGCCACGATCTGCATCCGTGAGGACGATTTCGAGGTTCTGCTGCGTGCGCTGACGGTCACCCATGTGGCCGGCCATCTTCTTGTTCTTGAAGACCTTACCCGGATCCTGACGCTGCCCAGTCGAACCGTGCGAACGGTGAGACACAGACACACCGTGGGTGGCACGCAGACCGCCGAAGCCCCAACGCTTCATAGCGCCTGCAAAACCCTTACCCTGGGTATGACCGGCAACGTCGACGAGCTGACCGGCGACGAAATGGTCTGCGGAGATTTCCGCACCAACGTCCACCAGCGCATCTTCAGCGACGCGGAATTCAACGAGACGAGCCTTGGGCTCGACTTCTGCCTTCGCAAAGTGACCGCGTTGCGGCTTTGCGACGTTCTTGGCCTTAGCCGCACCGGCACCCAATTGAACTGCGACGTAACCGTCACGATCAATGGTCCGCTGCGACACGACCTGGCAATTTTCAAGCGACAGAACGGTAACGGGCACGTGACGGCCATCTTCTTTGAAGATGCGCGTCATGCCGACCTTCTTCGCGATCACGCCAGTGCGCATGATCTACTTCTCCCTAACACAGAGGCCCACGGAGACCCATTCCCCGCGGGCATGTTCAACCCAAATATGAAAGTCACCCCGTCCGGGTTGGCTTTCCACGCCTAGCGGCGCGGAAAAGACGGGGGACGCAGCCACACCTCAATGGATGTGCGGTATCCCGAATCTCTAAGAGATGAGCGGCCTTAGGCCAGCTTGATCTCAACATCAACCCCGGCAGCCAAATCGAGCTTCATCAGCGCGTCAACTGTCTGGGGCGTCGGCTGCACGATATCGAGCAACCGCTTATAAGTGCGAACTTCGAACTGCTCGCGCGACTTCTTGTCGACGTGCGGTCCACGGTTCACGGTGAATTTTTCAATTCTCGTCGGGAGCGGGATGGGCCCACGGATCGAAGCACCTGTACGCTTCGCCGTATCTGCGATGTCGCCAGTTGCCTGGTCGAGTACGCGATGGTCGAAAGCCTTCAGGCGAATGCGGATATTTTGTGTTTCCATTGTCCGTTTACCGATGAGAAAGAGCCAAAAACATTAAACAAGCAAACCGCCCGATCCTCGCGAGGAGAATCGGGCGGCGTTGATTGAGCTATATTACTTCGTGATCGAAGCGACAACCCCGGAACCGACGGTCCGGCCACCTTCACGGATGGAGAAGCGCAGGCCCTGCTCCATTGCGATCGGTGCGATCAGCTTGATGCCGAGCTGAACGTTGTCACCAGGCATGACCATTTCCGTGCCTTCGGGAAGAACGACTTCACCGGTGACGTCGGTCGTGCGGAAGTAGAACTGCGGACGATAGTTCGCAAAGAACGGCGTGTGACGGCCGCCTTCTTCCTTCGAAAGAACATACACTTCCGAGGTGAACTCGGTGTGCGGCGTGATCGAACCGGGCTTGCAGAGAACCTGGCCACGCTCAACTTCTTCACGGCCAACGCCGCGGATGAGAGCGCCGATGTTATCGCCAGCTTCACCCTGATCGAGCAGCTTGCGGAACATTTCCACGCCGGTGACGACGGTCTTCTTGGTGTCCTTGAGGCCGACGATTTCGACTTCT
>JBBATT010000080.1:0-8899 GCA_040398605.1 Chakrabartia sp. | reverse complement strand
TCGCCGTGCCGACCGCGTTGATGCGGTTGCCGCGGTTCACGTGCAGCCAAGAAACGCCCGTGCCACCGAAGATGGTCACGCCCGGTTCAATCGAAAGCGTTACGAGGTTGTTGGTCGATGAAGGACCCTGGTCCGTGCCGACGTCAACACGGCCGCCGAGGCGATACAGAAGGCCGGTGAGCTTCGGAAGCGTGATGGAAGCATTGATGCGCGCCGGAAGCGTGCAAACGCGCCATGTGCCCGTCGGGCCAGTGATCGTGCCGGAGTCTGTCAGGCCCTGAGGATCTGCAATCGTCGGGCAGCCTGCAGCTGCAGTAATGGTCGTCGGCGCTGGCGGCGGCGGCGGTGGCGGTGGGGTCACCGTCGTGTTGTTGATCGTGACGTTGCCGCCCGTGCCCGGAGAGGCGATGTCGTCGGCACCGCAGGCTGCGAGCGCCATCATTGCCGTGCCGGCCATGAGGTTACGGGCAATCACATTGAAATTCGTCATAAAAAAAGTTCCGGTAATCCGGCTCCCTGGGTTTCCGAGAAGGGCAAACAGCAGGGCATTAGCCCCGACATCCCGTCGCGACGACGGCTATTAGGGAAGGGGAATGACCCATAAATGACACGATTATTTCAGGAAAGAGACGTAAGAGTTTCAGTTTAATGACATCGTTGAAAATGCGGAGATTACCGTTAGATTCATCATATCCAGCAGGTGCCAGACCCATGCGCTGACGGCGAGACAGGTCCCCAAAGGCAGACGACGCTGCCACATCGCCCCGCTCTTTATGACAGCTCCGTCACGAATCGCCTCGAAGATGGCAAAGGCGATTCCCAACCCTGCGCCGATGAGCAGAACCATGGGCAGGGGCTGCCAGCCCACCCATGCCCCAATGGCGCCGAGTAATTTGGGGTCACCGCCGCCCATGCCGGTTCTGCCGCGGATACGCTTATACAGATAGGCAATGGCAAAGAGCGCGGCAAAACCGACCGCGGCTCCGATAAGGGCTGGCATCAAACGCTCGGGACCGCCCATTGCGGCAACGCCAAGGCCTGACGCCCCCAGAAGGAGGACCAAAGGATCCGGCAGCCAGAAATGTTCGGCGTCTAGGATGGCGAGGAGGAGCAACTGCCAGCCCAAGACTGCCACCCAAAAGCTGTCGGGTGCCGGCAACAAAAGGCCGGACACAAGTCCAATGCTCGCGCTCGCGATTTCGATAAGCGGGTAGCGGCGTGAGATTGGCACCTTGCACTGGCGGCACCGCCCGCGCGCAGCGACATAGCTCAAGACAGGAATAAGGTCCCGCACCGTCAAAGTGCGTTTGCACGCTTCGCAATGGGAGCCGGGGTGCACAATCGACCGGCCCTGCGGCCACCGGTCGGACAATGTCGCTGCGAAGCTTCCCCAGCAGGCGCCCAGCAAGGCCAGCAGTGCCGGCATCCCGAATGCAGACAGATAAGACGCGGCGTGAGCAGATAAGGGGGGCAATCAATGCACTCCGATCAGATGGTCTGCGACTGTGACACAATTACCACAGAAGAACAAACAGCAAAAAGCGACGTTTTTCAGGGCTTCACGCCATCTCTCTTTCCTAAGTGTCACGGGTCCGCCGCACGATTGACCGCGTCGCGACGCGAAAGCGGAACCCGCACGTCACAAACGACTTTTAGATTCCGCACTGCAACAAAAAACGCAAGGGACACTTCATGCGCAAAATAACAAGCCTCCTCCTCTCAACAGTCGCGATCTTGGCTACACCGGCCTTCGCGCAGACTGCAGCGCCGGCGGCTGACGACGTCACCTCAGGCGAAGAGATCATTGTCTTCGGCCGTGGCGAAACCCGCCAGGTTCAGGAGCTCAACAACGCCGACCTCTCCATCCTGACGCCGGGCACCAGCCCGCTCAAGGCCATTGAAAAGCTGCCGAGCGTCAACTTCCAGTCGGCGGATCCATTCGGCAACTATGAATGGTCAACGCGCGTAACCATTCGTGGCTTCAACCAGAACCAGCTCGGTTTCAACCTTGATGGCATTCCGCTTGGCGACATGAGCTACGGCAACAATAATGGCCTGCACATCAGCCGCGCCATCGCTCCTGAAAACATCGGTATCACGCGCGTCGCGCAGGGTTCCGGTTCGCTGGGTGCTCAGTCCACCAACAACCTTGGCGGTACGCTCGAATTCTTCTCGCTTGATCCAAAGAACGGCCTGGGTGCCGATAGCAGCCTGACCTATGGCAGCGAAAACACCGTGCGCGCCTTTGGCCGCGTCAATTTTGGGGAAGCCGAACAGGCACGTGGTTTCATCTCCGGCCTCTACCAGACCGCAGACAAGTGGAAGGGCGACGGAAAGCAGGGCGGCTGGATGATCAATGCCAAGGGCATTATCCCAGTTGGTGCCGCTGAAATCGATGCCTATTTCAGCCGTTCGGATCGTGCAGAACAGGATTATCAGGATCTGTCGCTCGGTATGATCCAGCGTCTTGGGTATGATTGGGACAATTTCGGCCCTGAGAATTATGCCTTGGCCGTCCGTGTTGCTGACATCGCGTCAAACCGCGGTGAAACGGGAACAACCCCGCTGAACCCGGCCGCCGGCACCACCTATCCCGCGCCGATCCAGACCGCTGATGACGCCTATTATGACGCATCTGGCCTGCGTAAGGACACGATTGCCGCACTTGGCCTGACCGCTCCGTTTGGCGACAACATCACCTTCAAGGTGAAGGGCTATTACCACAAGAATGACGGCCAAGGCACATGGGGCACCCCCTATGTCAACAGCCCGACAGGTGTCCCGATGTCGGTCCGCACGACCGAATATGACATGACCCGGTCCGGCCTGTTCACCAGCCTGAACGCTGATCTGGGCATGAATAATGTGACCGTCGGTGGTTGGTACGAGAATAACGACTTTAATCAGGCGCGTCGGTTCTACGCCTATACCAGCCGCACCACGCCGGGCCGTGACCACCGCAAGTTCATGACGAACCCCTTCTTCACGCAGTGGGAATTTGAGTTCAACACGAAGACGATCCAATATTATGTTGAGGACAAGATCTCCCTCGGCGATACGACGATCAACATCGGTTGGAAGGGCTTCAAGGTCGACAATGAAGCGACGCCGCTGATTTCCGGTGGCCGTGCGTCGGGTAAGATCAAGTCGCAAGACTGGTTCCAGCCACATGCTGGTATCGCCCATAAGTTCGATGCCAACGTGGAAGTTTTCGCAGGCTTCACGCAGGCAACACGTGCCTTCGCATCCGCCACAACTGCCGGTCCGTTCTCGACCACGCAGGCAGGTTTTGATGCGATCCGCGGTTCGCTCAAGCCGGAAGAATCCGACACCTACGAACTGGGTACACGTTACAATACCAATCAGTTTAATGGGACGCTGGGTGTTTACTACGTCAACTTCCGCAACCGTCTGCTCGGCATTGCGACAGGCGCCGGCATTGTTGGTAACCCCGCCGTTCTCCAGAACGTTGGTAATGTCCGCGCGCTCGGCTTTGAAGCAACCGGCGATTACAAGCTCGGCGGTGGCATGTCGGTCTTCGCATCGTACAGCTATAACGATACCAAGTACCGCAATGACGTTCTCAACGGGGTGGGCGCTGTTCTTGCAGCAACCAAGAATAAGACCGTGGTTGACGCGCCGAAGCACCTGCTCCGCGGTGAAGTGGCTTATGATAGCGACACCTTCTTCGGAAAGGTGTCCATCAACTATATGAGCCGCCGTTACTTCACCTACCTCAACGATCAGTCGGTTCCGGGTCGGGCGCTTGCAGATGCCACGCTTGGCTACCGCGTCGACATCGGCCAGCGTTCGCCACTGGAGGTCCAGCTGAACGCGACCAATCTGCTCAACAAGAAGTATGTGGCGACTATCGGTTCGAACGGCTTCGGCAACAGCGGGGACAACCAGACCCTGCTCGCTGGGGCACCGCAGCAGTTCTTCGTCACGCTGAAGGCCGGCTTCTAATTTTGGCTCGGCTTGAGTTGTAAATGAGGGGAGGTGGTCGCTTTTGGGCGGCCACCTTTCTCTTGAAATTTCGCGGTCCTGTCATGCACGGCCGCAAAGCAGCAAAGAACGGAATTCTGGATATGAAGCGCTTCGCCCCATTGACCCGACGGACCACATTGGCCGGGCTCTCGGCTTTGACCATCGCGGGCAAAGCGACTGGCCAGACCAGCCCCCAGACCAGCCCTATGCGCGGGCCCTTCCTCCACGGCATTGCGAGTGGAGATCCGGACGCCACAAGTGTTGTCTTGTGGACCCGCATCACAACGCCGTCCGATGTTGAGGTCGAATGCGAAGTGGCGACCGACGCCGCGTTCCAAAACACCGTCTGGCGTGCACGCCAAATGGCGCGCGCAGACCGGGATTTCACGACCAAGTTTATTCCCAGCAGGCTGAAGCCGGGCGCGCGCTATCATTATCGTTTCCGCACAGGCGATGTCGTGTCCCGCACAGGGCAAACCCGCACCTTGCCGGTGGGCCGTGTGGAGCGGCTGGGCATCGCGCTGGCCTCATGCTCCAATTTCGCCTTTGGCTATTTCAACGCCTATGATGCGATCGCGAAAGACGCAGCTGTCGATTTTGTGCTGCACACTGGCGACTATATTTATGAATATGCAGCAGATGGCTGGGGCGGGGATGTCGCCCGCAAAATTGGGCGGGCTCACGAACCCGCAAACGAAATTGTCAGCCTGTCCGATTATCGGACACGCCACGCCCAGTATAAGACAGATGCAGGCTCACAGGACATGTTGGCTGCAAAGCCTTTGCTGGCCTGCTGGGATGATCATGAAAGTGCAAACAACCCGTGGGTTGGTGGCGCGCAAAACCATCAGCCGGACACAGAAGGTGATTGGGCGACCCGCAGGGCCGCATCCATCCGGGCCTATTATGAATGGATGCCTGTGCGAGAGCCGGTCCCCGGCCGGACCCGGATGCAGTTCTGGCGGCATTATTCCTTTGGCGACATCGCAACGCTCAGCACGTTGGAAACGCGGCATACAGCGCGGGCACAGCAGGTTGACTACACGCCGTTCTATACGTCCCTTGCCAGCAAGGCGGATGCAGAAGCGATGGAACGCAATCTGATCGACGCGCCAGACCGTCGCCTGATCAGCGCCGAGCAAGAGACTGATCTTGTCGCGGCTTGGACGAATTCAAAGCAACTGGCGCAGCCTTGGCGTCTCATCGGCAATCCAATGCTCATTGCCCGGACGCGGGTGCCCGATATGGTCGGGCTCGGCGTTATTCCGGATCCCGAAGCACAGGCCAAGCCGCTCGATGCCGCTAGGGAACTTGCTTGGAAGGGTAAATGGAACCTGCCCTTCTACCCGGACAGCTGGGATGGATATGAATGGGCGCGCGAGCGCTTTTATACTCAGGCACGCGCGGCCGGTGCGGATGATCTCATCTTCCTAACCGGAGACAGTCATAGCTTCTGGGCCAACCGCGTGGCGGACGCCGCCGGCCAACCCGCCGGCATTGAGTTGGGAACCGCAGGCATCACGTCTCCCGGAGATTTTGTTGAGAGCGGCTTTGACCGCGCGACATCGGCAAAGCTCGATGCCACTTTTGCAGCGCATAATCCCGAAGTCTTATGGACCGACAATCTGCATCAGGGCTATGTTCGGCTGGAACTGACCCGCGCTGTTGGCCGTGCGACTTTTGTGGGCGTGGATAACATTGCCTCCCGCCATTACCGCGCTTTCCCGATCAGCCAGTGGCAGGTGGTGCGCGGTGCCGAGGGATTGGATCTGAAACGCAGCGCCTGAGGTTGGCGCTCCTCACGGGCAATGCGCTTTGGACCAAGGCGCATTGCCCGGTTTTGAGCGACCTTAAATGACAATTTTGTCTCAGATTCGTGACGCGAACTGAAACAAAATTGTCGTTTCGATGCAACGAACTAGGCCTAACCCAATCCTTGTTAAGCATGGCAAGGGATGGCCGTCATTCAAACGCAGTTTACCAGCTTCGATCAAGACGACCTGCTGGCTGATCCGCTGACCATCATCATGACGGATGGGGGTGACGAGCGCATCCTGATTGACCCTGCGACGGGGCTGAACCGTTATCTAACCGTGCCGCGTCCGCAGACGCTGATTGCTTATTCCTCTTCAACGGCAAATTTCATTTCTGTCCCGGCGATGGCCGAAGTGCGGCGGCGCGTGCTGGAGTTCGCCCCCGGTTTTGTGCTGGAGCCGGATGGATATGCAAATGCGTTGGAAGGGCTACGCTCCCGCCTTCGTAAGTCGTGGAATGTGCCGACAAATGTCGACATCGTCTTCGCAGCATCGGGCACAGACCTTGAATATGTTGGCCTTGCAACAGCCGTACGTGCAGGGTCAGTCGGCATCGACAACATTCTGCTCGGCGCAGACGAAGTTGGTGATGGCAGCGTTTTTGCGGCCAAGGCCTGCCACTTCGCAAAGGTCACGCCGCAGAGCATTAAGGTGGAACCCGGCGTGCCGCTGGATGCGGATTTTGCCGCTACGATTCAGGTTCTGGATGTGCCGATCCGGTCGGAAAAGGGCCAGCCGCTACCCTCCGAAGACGTCCTTCTGGCGATTGGCGCTTATGTGGCCGAAGCGATTGCCCAAGGGCGCCATCCGCTCGTGCATGTTGTCCATGGGTCCAAGACGGGTCTCGTCGCGCCGTCCATGGGCCATATAGACGCCCTGCGCCGCCGCTTTGGGGATAAGATGAGCTTTGTGGTGGATGCCTGTCAGGCGCGCATCAGCCGCAGCCTTGTGGGTGCGTATCTGGCGCGGGGCTGCACCGTTTTTCTGACTGGAAGCAAGTTCATGGGTGGCCCGCCATTCAGCGGCTTTGCGCTCGTGCCTTCGGCAACAGCGGCGAGGGCGGCTCCTCTCCCGCCGGGGTTTGAAAAGGTTTTTCTCCGCGCGGAATGGCCCGCCTCCTGGCCAGAAGCGGAGCGGCTTGCGCAAGGCTCAAACCTCGGCCTGTTGCTGCGGTTGGAAGCGAGCATCTTTGAACTGGAGCTGTTCCACCGCCTCCACCCCACCGAAATCAAGCGCACGGTTGATCTCTTTGAAGAGGAAATCGCAGTGCTCACGCGGCGGCTTGGGGCGAGCCATGTCAAGCCGTTGGGCTATGTCGATGAACGGGAAGCGCAGGCGGTGCCGATGGAAATCCGCACGCTGGCCACGATAGATCTGAGCGAGATCAGCCCAGCTTACGATTTCGAATTTGCGCAAGGCCTGCATCAATCGCTCGCCAATGGCGACGATGGCAAAGTGCAGGACCTGTTCGGCCTGCGGCTGGGAGAGCCGGTCCGCTGCGTGCGCATGCCTGACGGTCGCTTTGGCGCGACCCTGCGGATTGGCCTGTCGATGCCGCAAATGGTTGAGTTTTCGGCAATGGATACGTCGTCGCTCCGGCGTCGTCTGGCAGATGATCTGGGCCAGATTGCGGGGCGGATCGAGCGCTATCTGAACCTCAAGCCAAAGCCACAGACATGACAAAACTTAAATCGCAACAAATGACGCATACAAATCGGGGGGTTGATATGACGACGAGCACCAAGGATCTGATTGCAAAACAGGTCGACACGGGTTTCATGGATTTTCGGCCACCGACCTGGCTGGACCATCCCGAGCCACGCAGCTTTTCGCCCAAGCAGAAATATCGGACGATCTGGATCTCCGACATCCATCTCGGCACGTCCGGCTGCAACGCGACTTTGCTGCTCGACTTCCTTGCCAGCGTGGAATGCGAAACGCTTTATCTGACCGGCGATATCATTGACGGCTGGCGGCTGAGCAAGGGCTGGTACTGGCCCGCTGAGCATAACGAAGTTGTCCGCCGTCTTCTGAAGATGGCCCATCGCGGCACGCGCGTTGTCTATATTGTTGGCAATCATGATGAGATGCTGCGCGACTATGCGGGTCTTAGCTTTGGCGGCATCACCATTCACAATGAAGCGATCCACGAAACGCGCGATGGCCGCCGTCTGCTGGTGACGCATGGCGATGCCTTTGATGGCATTGTCCTTTACGCCAAGTGGCTCGCCTTCCTTGGGGACAAGGCCTATTCGGTGCTGCTGCGCGTCAACCAGATTTTCAATCGCGTCCGTCGTCGCTTTGACATGCCCTATTGGTCGCTCTCGGCCTATCTGAAGAAGCGGGTGAAAAACGCCGTCCAGTTTATCTACCAGTTTGAAGAGGCTGTTGTTCGTGAAGCCCAGCAGCGGGGCGTTGATGGCGTCGTCTGCGGTCACATCCACTGCGCCGAGATCCGGCAGATTGGCGACATGACCTATTATAATGACGGTGATTGGGTGGAAAGCTGCACAGCCTTGGTTGAAGATCGCACGGGCGCCATGTCGATCCTCGACTGGACGGAAGTTGTGCGTGACCGCCAGACTGCGGCTAAGTCGATGGTTGCGGCATGAGGATTGCGATCGCCACCGACGCGTGGTTCCCGCAGGTCAACGGTGTGGTCCGCAGCATCTCGACCACGGTCGCGATCCTGCTGGAGCGCGGATATGAAGTTGAACTGATCACGCCGGATCAGTTCCTGACCGTGCCGATGCCGGGTTATTCGGAAATCCGCCTTGCCATTGCCCCGCGCTTTGCCGCCCGGCGGGCCCTGAAGGCCTTTCGCCCCGATGTCGTCCACATCGTCACCGAAGGCCCCATCGGCTGGACCACGCGTGCCTGGTGTAAGGCCAATGGCGTGCGGTTCACAACGGCCTTTCACACCCGCTTTCCAGACTATGCCGCCGCCCGCACGGGGATTTCGCCGGACCGGTTCTGGCCGATCATGCGCCGGTTCCACAAATCCTCCAGCGCGGTGCTCGTCTCGACCCCGCGACTGGGCGACGAACTGACGGAACGGGGCATAGCCCGGACACGCTTGTGGACACGGGGCATCGACA
>JBBATT010000079.1:0-8912 GCA_040398605.1 Chakrabartia sp. | reverse complement strand
AGTATCGTGGCGAAGAGTCAGACGGTGATTATTTTCATCAACCAGATTCGTATGAAGATCGGCGTTATGTACGGGTCCCCGGAAACGACGACGGGCGGCAACGCGTTGAAGTTTTACGCCTCTGTCCGTCTCGACATCCGCCGCACCGGCCAGATTAAGGACCGTGAGGATATTGTTGGCAACACGACCCGCGTGAAGGTTGTGAAGAACAAGGTCGCACCGCCCTTCAAGCAGGTCGAATTCGACATCATGTACGGCGAAGGCATTTCCAAGACCGGCGAAATTCTTGATCTCGGCGTCAAGGCTGGGATCGTGGAAAAGTCCGGCGCATGGTTCAGCTATGACTCGATCCGACTGGGTCAGGGCCGTGAAAATGCCAAGATCTGGCTCAAGGAAAACCCGGAGATGGCCGACAAGATCGAAAAGCTTATTCGCTCCAAGACCGAAACGGTTGCCGAAGGTCTTCTGGGCGAACCCGAACCCGAGGCGGATGGCGATCTCTGATACATAAAGGCGGTCGTTTTCCCCAACACGACCCCGTCAGGATACCCATTACGTCTCAAGCAACGAAAGGCCCGCCCGCCCCGGCGGGCCTTTTTTTGTATGGATAGACAGGACTTGCGGGGCGATGTCCTTGTTATGCTTGAGTAGAAGCGGAGCCTCGCCTAAGCGCTTTGGGCTATGACTTCGACAAACGACATCCGCCGTTCCTTCCTCGAATATTTCGGCTCTGCCGGGCATGAGCGTGTGACCTCCGCGCCGCTCGTTCCGCACAATGATCCGACTTTGATGTTCACCAATGCGGGCATGGTTCCGTTCAAGAACGTCTTCACCGGTCTGGAATCGCGCCCGTACACGACGGCCGCCTCCTCGCAGAAATGCGTGCGCGCCGGCGGCAAGCACAATGATCTCGACAATGTCGGCTACACAGCGCGGCACCACACCTTCTTTGAAATGCTCGGCAATTTCTCATTTGGCGATTATTTCAAGGAACGCGCGATCACGCTGGCTTGGACCCTGCTCACCAAGGAATGGGGCCTCAATCCGGACCGACTGACCGTCACTGTCTATCACACAGACGATGAAGCGTTTGATCTCTGGCGCAAGATTGCAGGGATGCCGGAAAGCCGCATCATCCGCATTCCCACGAGCGACAATTTCTGGTCCATGGGTGATACTGGCCCGTGCGGTCCGTGCAGCGAAATCTTTTACGATCATGGCGATCACATCTTCGGCGGCCCTCCGGGCAGCCCTGATGAAGATGGCGACCGCTTCGTCGAAATCTGGAACCTCGTGTTCATGCAGTTCGACCAAGCGGCCGACGGCACGCGCACGAACCTGCCCAAACCGTCTATCGACACCGGCATGGGGCTGGAGCGCATCGCAGCGGTTCTGCAGGGCGTCCATGATAATTACGACACCGACACGTTCAAGGCACTGATCGGGGCGTCATGTGACTTGACCAAAAGCGATCCCAATGGCGACATGAAGGCATCTCACCGCGTCATTGCCGACCATTTGCGTGCGTCGGGCTTCCTCATTGCCGATGGCGTGCTGCCGTCCAATGAAGGCCGCGGTTACGTGCTGCGCCGTATCATGCGCCGCGCCATGCGCCATGCGCACTTGCTTGGCGCCAAGGACCCGCTGATGCACCGGTTGGTACCGTCACTCGTCGGTGAGATGGGTGTGGCTTATCCCGAGCTCGTCCGCGCACAGCCGCTGGTCGAAGCAACGCTCCTTCAGGAAGAAACGCGCTTCCGTCAGACGCTCGATAAGGGGCTCAAGCTGCTTGATGAAGCCACGGCCAATATGGGGCAGGGCGGTGTGCTCGGCGGGGATGTCGCGTTTAAGCTCTATGATACTTATGGCTTCCCTTACGATCTGACCGAAGATGCGCTCCGCGCGCAGGGCTTGGGCGTTGATCGCGCCGGTTTTGATGAAGGCATGGCCAAGCAAAAGGCCATGGCCCGCGCCGCTTGGAAGGGCTCTGGCGAGACCGCGTCAGACGACATCTGGTTTGATATTGCGGATGAACTCGGCAGCACCGAATTCACAGGCTATGTCAGCACGCAAGGTGAGGGGCAGGTCGTTGCCCTCATCAAGGATGGCAAGCGGGTGGATACATTGGCCGCAGCGGATGTCGGCATTGTTCTAACCAATCAGACGCCTTTCTACGCCGAAAGCGGCGGGCAGTCGGGCGACGCAGGTAATCTTTCAGGCGAGAATGGTTTTTCCGCCGTCGTTTCTGATACCGGCAAGCCGCTTGGCCGCCTACACGCGCATCATGTGACCGTTCATGGCGGCACCATATCGACCGGCCAATCTGTTCAACTTACTGTGGACGTCGACCGCCGTAATCGCACCCGCGCTAATCATTCCGCCACGCATCTGTTGCATGCGGCCCTTCGCAACCGTCTTGGCGGTCATGTGACGCAAAAGGGCAGCATGGTCGCCGCAGACCGCCTGCGTTTTGACTTTTCGCACAATGCCGCGCTGTCGGCGGAAGACATCGCGATTGTCGAAGCTGAAGTGAACGCGGAAATTCGCGGCAATCAGTCCGTCACAACGCGCCTCATGACGCCGGATGACGCCATTGCCGCAGGTGCTCTGGCCCTGTTTGGTGAAAAATATGGCGACGAAGTCCGCGTCCTGACGATGGGCCCGCGCGCGCAGGGCAATGCCTATTCGGTGGAACTATGCGGCGGCACGCATGTTGACGCACTGGGCGACATTGCCCTGTTCAAAATCGTCTCTGAAGGCGCCGTTGCTTCGGGCGTTCGCCGTCTAGAGGCGATGACAGGTGAAGCCGCGCGGCTCTGGCTGACAGAGCGTGAAGACAAGCTGAAGGATGTGGCAGCGCAGCTGCGCGCCAATCCGGATGAAGTGCCCGCCCGCGTGGCCGCATTGGCTGACACTGTCCGCAAGCTCGAGAAAGAGCTCGCCGAAACCAAAAAGGCATTGGCCTTGGGCGGCGGCGCTGGTGGATCGGCGGAACCCGAAGATGTGGGCGGCACTAAATTCCTTGGTCAGACCTTCGATGGCCTAGACCCCAAGGAACTGCGCGGCCTTGCCAATGATGCCAAGCAACAGCTTGGCTCTGGCATTGCTGCCTTCGTCACCGTCAATGATGGCCGCGCGTCGGTGCTCGTCACGGTGACCGATGATCTCACAGCCCGGTTCAGCGCGGTTGATCTTGTCCGCACCGGTGTTGAAACGCTGGGCGGTCAGGGCGGCGGTGGAAAACCGGAAATGGCACAGGGCGGTGGCCCGGATGCCTCCAAGGCAGCCGACGCGATTGCAGCGATTAAGAGTCTGCTGGGCTAAAACGAATATCTGCCAGCATTTGAAATATTGGCGCACCCGAGAGGATTCGAACCTCTGGCCTCTGCCTTCGGAGGGCAGCGCTCTATCCAGCTGAGCTACGGGTGCCTGAGGGAGCCGTTAGCAAAGCCGGGGGGGCGCTGCCACCCCTAATCCCCCGTTTATTTCCGGCAGGCCTATTTGCGGGAGACTTTGGCGAGTTCGACAGGCTGGAACTTGCCGAGGCCACAGCGCGGGCCTTCCTGCAAATGTCCGCCGAAAACTTGGAGCACCGCAATTGTGTCGACTGAGCATAGTTGGTTGAGTGAGGTGCGGTAGCTGAAGCGTTCTTCAAAGCCCAAAGCTGGACAACTCATGGGCAGCGTGTTGCGGAACCATTTGTTCCCGCCAGTGCGGAAATCTATGATGGAATCGCTGCGCACGCGGCTCTCGCGGATTTGCGCAATGGGAATGCAATCGACAGCAGCGCCCGTTGTGGTGGCGACAGGCGTTTCGCGCTTTTTGGCGATGGCAGGGCCTGCGGCAAGCGTCGCCCCAAGGACGGCAATCAGGATCAGGTTCTTCATGGCGTGACTCCTCTATCCTTTGATTTCGCCATTTTAGCCGGCAATTCTGTCTTGGACCTGAACGCACAGAGATCCGCCACAATGCACCGCCAGCATTCGGGTGTCCGCGCTTTGCAGACATAGCGGCCATGCAGGATCAACCAATGATGCGCGCCGAGCCGAAAGGGGGCGGGCGTGTGTTTATCCAGCTGCTTTTCAACGGCCAGCGGCGTCTTGCCCTTGGCCAATCCCGTCCGGTTGCCGACGCGGAAGATGTGCGTATCCACAGCAAAGGTTTCCGCCCCGAAGGCGGTGTTCATCACGACATTGGCCGTCTTGCGACCGACGCCGGGCAGAGTTTCCAGCACATCGCGGTTCGCCGGGACTTCGCCGTCAAAATCCCGCACAAGGATTTCTGAGAGCGCGATGACGTTTTTTGCCTTGGCATTGAACAGGCCGATGGTTTTAACGTGCGCCTTCAGACCCTCCTCGCCGAGCGCCACCATCTGAGCGGGGGTCTTCACATCGTCAAATAAGAGGCGCGTCGCCTTGTTGACGCCGACATCGGTCGCCTGCGCTGACAAGACAACGGCGACCAGAAGCTGATAATCATTCCCATAGGCCAACTCAGTTTCAGGCGAGGGGTTATCCTCGGCCAGTCGCCGATAAAATTCAAAAAGATCAGCCTTTTTCATGCCCGCCTAAACGCCCAGAACCTGATCCATCGTATAGCGGCCCGCAGGTTGACGCAGCAGCCACTGTGCGGCCTTAACCGCTCCCTTGGCGAAGATGGCCCGATTTTCAGCGCGGTGGACTAGCTCAATGCGTTCATTGTCGGCAGCAAAGATGACACTGTGGTCTCCTGCGACTGTACCGCCGCGCAGCGCCGCAAAGCCAATCGCACCGACCTCGCGAGCGCCTGTATGCCCGTCACGGCCGCGTTCACTATGCTTGGCAAGATCGATCTGCCGACCTTTGGCCGCGGCCTCTCCCAGCAGAAGTGCAGTGCCTGATGGTGCATCGACCTTCATCCGGTGGTGCATCTCAACAATCTCAATGTCCCAATCCGGCCCGAGCTTGGCTGCGGCTTCCTGGACCAGCTGAGCGAGCAGGGTGACACCAAGCGATGTATTACCCGTCTGGAGCACGGCCACATGTGCCGCCGCATCGTCAATGGCGCGGTGATGGTCTTCATTCAGGCCCGTCGTCCCGATCAGGATCGGCGTGTTAGCGGCAACGGCTGCGCCAAGATTGGCGACGATCGCTGCGGGCGAGGAAAAATCGATGAGAACATCTGCAGATTTCGCGAGCGCAATCGGATCGCCGCCGGCATCAATGCCGCCAGCGAGTGACAATCCCGCCTCTTCCGCCGCGACTGCCAAGGCCTGCCCCATGCGCCCTTGGCTGCCAATAATGCCGATGGAGGTCATGCCCGTCATTCCTTCAATCCTGATATGCCAAGCCTTGGCCCAAAGTCCTTCAAAAGAAAAGCTGCCGCTTGAGGCTACGCCCGCTTGGCAATAAGGCAACATCATGAACTCTATCCGCAATATCGTCATTCTGACTGGCGCCGGTGTGTCCGCCGAAAGCGGCATCGACACGTTCCGCAGTGCGGGCGGCCTTTGGGAGCGGCACCGAATCGAGGATGTCGCAACGCCCGAGGGCTTTGCGCGCGATCCAGATTTGGTTCTGCGCTTTTATGACATGCGGCGGGAGAACATCCAGATGGCTCTGCCCAATGCCGCACACGATGCGCTGGCGCGGCTGGATGCGGCATGGGAGGGCAATCTGTTAATCGTCACCCAAAATGTCGATGATCTCCATGAGCGGGCAGGGGCCAAACGGTTGATCCATATGCATGGCGAGCATCTATCGGCTTGGTGCACGGCCTGCGACGTCCGGACCGTCTGGCGTGAACCCTTGGCACACCGCCCGCCATGTCTTGCTTGTGGCACGGCCGCGCTTCGGCCGGATGTCGTCTGGTTCGGGGAGATGCCCTACCAGATGGACGAGATTGACGCCGCCGTGCGGGATTGTGATCTATTTGTCTCTATTGGCACATCCGGCGCGGTCTATCCCGCAGCAGGGTTCGTGCGCACGGCGCGGCATGTTGGTGCCCACACACTTGAACTCAATCTTGATCCGTCACAGGGCAGTATCATGTTCCACGAATGCCGCCTCGGCGCGGCGACGGAACTTGTACCAGCTTGGGTGGATAGCCTGCTGGCATGATTGAACTTTTGCTGCTGTCGATCGGCCTTTCTGCCGATGCCTTCGCTGTTGCCATTGCCGCGGGTGTTGCGGCGCGCGGCGGGCGGCCGCCTGTCCTGCGGATTGCCGCGGCCTTTGGGCTGGCACAAGGTGTCATGCCCTTGCTCGGCTATGCGGCGAGCCTGATTGCAGGACGTTGGTTCACCTTGGTGGACCATTGGATTGCCTTTGGCCTGCTGGGTTTTCTGGGTGTCCAGATGGTGCGCGCAGGTCTTGACGGGGATGAGTCCGAAGCTGCCTTGGAGACGAAGAGTTTTATGGGCCTATTGGTCGCCGCCATTGCGACCAGCATTGATGCGGCTGCGGCAGGCCTGACGCTCCCCTTGCTCGCTACACCCATCTGGACAAGCTGCGCCGTCATTGCCGTTGTAACAGCTGTTACGAGCGGGGCAGGGGCTGCGTTTGGCGGTCGGCTTGGCATGAGGTTTGGAACACGCGCCGAAGTGGCTGGCGGGTTGGTGCTGATCGGGATCGGGGTGCGAATCTTATTGGGGCATTTGCTGGGATAAGGGTTCAAATCCCGTTTGGGCTGAGCTTGTCGATGCCTCGTCCTTTCTACTTTGTGACAAAGAGAAGTGCGGCCCTTCGACAAGCTCAGGGGGAGCGGGGCGTAAAATCGACGAAGTAGAGAGGTTCGGCGCCTCTATTCAACCCAATCCAGTCCAAGATCACGATAGACACCGCGATCTTCATCCCATTTAGGATCGACCTTCACGTGCAGGAAGAGGCGGACGTGGCAGCCGAGCGATTTGGCAATTTCAGCGCGGGCTTTTGACCCGATTTCCTTGAGCCGCACGCCACCCTTGCCGAGAATAATCGCGCGCTGCGATGGACGCTCCACCTTGATTTGTTGGTAGATTTCAACCGTACCATCCTGATTTTCAGTGTATTTTTCCGTCTCAACGACGGACGCATATGGCAGTTCTGCGTGAAGTTGCAGATAAAGCTGTTCACGCGTGATTTCTGCCGCGGTAATCCGGTCAGAGGCATCACTCACCTGATCTTCGGGGAAATGCCATGTGCCTTCGGGCAGCTTGGACGCGACGAGGTCTTTCAGCACGTCAAGCCCGTCACCAGTCTCAGCACTCACCATCAGCACATCGGTGAACTCAATTTGCGCTGTCAGCCGCTCCACATGAACGAGTAGCTTTTCCTTCACCGCGATATCGACCTTATTGAGCACAAGGATCTTGGGTTCGGGGCGCGATTGTAGACCTTCCACAATGCGCGCGACCTTTGGGCCAAGCCCACCCTTGGCATCGACGACAAAGAGGATAACATCGGCATCCTGTGTGCCGCCCCAGGCGGCCTGAACCATCGCGCGGTCCAGCCGACGGTGGGGTTCAAAGATACCCGGTGTGTCGACCAGCATCATCTGTGTTTCGCCATGCATGGCGATGCCCATCAGGCGCACGCGCGTTGTCTGTGCCTTGGGGCTCACGATGGCCACCTTCTGGCCGACCAGCGCATTGACGAGCGTCGACTTGCCTGCATTTGGTGCGCCAACAATTGCGACGAGTCCGCATTTCTGCGTCATTTCTTCAACCTTTCGAGCAGCGCTGCTGCCGCCTGCGTTTCCGCATCTTGTTTCGATTTGCCCTCGGCCGTGGCGTCGCCAGCCGACCCGAGCGAGACTTTTACCTTAAAGCGCGGGGCATGGTGTGGCCCTGAGCGCTCAACTATTTCATAAACGGGCGTGCGCCTGTTGTGTGCGGCGGCCCATTCCTGCAATTCCGATTTCGGATGGCGTGGGGCTGAACGCTGGACATTGAGCAGCGGTTCCCACTGCGTCCGAATGAACACTGCTGCCGCCTCAAGCCCATGTTCAAGATAGACCGCACCGATCAGCGCCTCGACCACGTCGCCCAGCACATTGTCACTGTCATAAGCGCCGTCATCCAGCGCCTGCTTGCCGAGACGCATCCGCGAGGATAGTTGGATCGTGCGGCCGACTTCTGCGCAGGTTTCACCGGAGACAAGCGTGTTGAAGCGTTGGGAAAGCTGCCCCTCCGCATCGTTCGGGAAACGGCCATATATCCATTGCGCAACGATAAGGCCGAGCACACGGTCGCCCAGAAACTCGAGCCGCTCATAGGTGTCAGACCCATGGCTCCCATGCGTTAGCGCGCGTTCGTAAAGTGAAACTTCCTTGGGCGTGACGCCAAAGACGTCTTTCACCCATGCAGCGAGATTGCTCAAAAGGTCTCGCCTATCCGGTGCCATCTGGCGGCGGTGAACCACGTCCAAGGCAGGAACCAGTTGGCCGACCCGTCGGTGGAGAAGGCGCCAACCATCGCGCGACCGACTAGATTTTCAGCGGGCACAATGCCAATGCCGGCCCCTTCCTGCGCCGGAAAACGGCTGTCGAGGCTGTTGTCGCGATTGTCGCCCATCATGAACAGATGATCTTCCGGCACAGTGTATATCTCGGTCGAATCCGCCGGACCATTGGGAATCAGGTCGAGTACATAGTAGCTGCGTCCATTGGGGAGCGTTTCGCGGTAGCGCGGATAGTGGCATTCAGGCGTGCCATCCTTGGCAAAGCGGGCATATTCCGGCGCAAAGCACTGCATGTAGGGCGTCTGACGTTCCACCATATCGGCCACGCGGACCTTTGGAACCGGCTTGTCATTGATGAACAATTGGCCCTGACGCATCTGGATCATGTCTCCAGGCAGGCCGATAACGCGCTTGATATAGTCGACCTGATTGCCCGGCGGCGCTTTGAATACGGCCACGTCGCCGCGTTCCGGCAGACTGCCCAGAACGCGCCCC
>JBBATT010000078.1:0-8945 GCA_040398605.1 Chakrabartia sp. | reverse complement strand
CAACCTCTATGGCCCCGGTGACAATTATCACCCCGAAAACAGCCACGTTGTCCCGGCCCTCATCCGGCGCTTTTGCGAGGCGAAGGACCACGACGCGCCGTCCGTCACAATCTGGGGCAGCGGCACGCCGCGTCGGGAATTCCTTTACGTCGATGATATGGCAGATGCGTCCATCCATGTGATGAACCTTGATCACGCAACCTATGCCGCACAGACCCAGCCGATGCAGAGCCACATCAATGTCGGCTATGGTTCAGACGTCACCATCGCCGAACTGGCGCAAGCGGTCGCCCACGCGGTCGGCTATACAGGCAGCATAGAACTCGACGCCACCAAGCCGGACGGCGCGCCCAGAAAGCTGATGGACTCATCACGGCTCTCGGCGCTGGGATGGTCCCCCAAGGTGAATTTGCAGACGGGCCTTGCCCGCACGGTCGCCGACTATCGGACCGCCGCAAGTGTGGCAGAGCGATAGGATCAGGCTTGGCCTTCAAGATCCCTCCCCGCATGCAGCAGGCACGGCACCACGCAGGGTCAAGCCTGTGGGGTATGGCGGAGTATTTTGCCTATCCGCTGATGATGTTCGCAGCGACCCCGCTGTTCCTGCATCTGTTGGGGTCTGAACAATATGGCCAGTGGATGTTGCTGCTAACCTTCAACGGATTTGGCGGGCTGGCCGGCATCGGCATGGGGACCGCGGCGACCAAGGATGTCTCCGCCGCGCGCGGCCGAGGGGATGAGGCCGGCGTTGCCGCGTCCATCCGCGCCTGCCTGATGGTCACCATCCTCAGCACGATGGCGCTGGCCGTCCTGATGATCACCACAGGCTGGTTCATCGGCCCCACCCTGCTCGCCAAGATGGGGGCGCCCGATCTGGTCCGGACCATTATAGCCGCCGCCGCCATCTTCATCGTGCTGGAGCAGATCGATTCCGTCTTCGCAGGGGCGTTGCGCGGGCTGGAACGGTTCGACATCTCGGCCAAGGCGGAGGCCTCCACCAAGCTCGCGCTCGTGCTGGTGTCGCTGGCAGTGGCTTGGAGAACCGGAGACGTCATTGCCGTGTTCGGGGCTACCATCGCCGCCACTATCGTCCGGCTCTCGGTCAAGGCGCTGGCCGTGCGGCACTTTATCGGCCAGACGCCTTGGCCTGCCTTTGACCGCCCCCGCATGGCCGAAGCCTTTGCCTTTGGGAAATGGACCTGGGCGCAGTCTCTGGGCGCGGCGATGTTTTCAACGGCGGACCGGCTGATCGTCGGCAGTCTGCTCGGCGCCCATGCGCTGGCCGCCTATAGCGTCTGCCTTCAGTTGGCACAGCAGATCCAGACCGTCCCTGCCGCAGGTGCCCAGTTCCTCTTCCCCGCTGTCAGCCGAAGCCGCGCCGCAGGCGAGAGCTACGCCCCGCTCGCCATCCGCGCGAGCCTGATCATCGGCGGCATCTCTCTCCTCCTCGCTTTGCCGGTGGCCCTCTTCAGCCACCTCATTCTTTCACTTTGGGTAGGGCAGGACATTGCGGATGCCGCCTCCGTCACACTGACCCTGCTAGCGGCAGGCTTCGCGATCCTCGGGTTGAACGTCGGGCCGCACTTTGTGCTGCTCGGCGCCGGCCGCGCGCGCTTTGTGGCGGGCATCAACATAGTCGCTGGAATAGTCGCGACCGGTTGCGCGGTTTTCGCAATTCCAGACCAAGGTCTTATCGGCGCAGGCGCTGCAAGGCTTGTCTACGCTGTTATCATTTGTGTTCTCATATTTGAGATGCGGCGCCATTTATTTCAAAAAATCCAAACCGAAATCCACAATGACAGGGTGATATGATGGTGTTTTTTCGAAAAGTTGCCTGGCGACTGGCCATGCTCGGATCCAATCTGTTCATCGGACGCGACAAACGCGTCATCCGCCATGTCCACCTTAAGGACTTTCAACTACTCGTGGCAGCAAATGAGGACGTTGGTCGCCAGATCATGCTTTTCAAAGACTTTGAGCCTGAAGACTCAAAATTCTTTCAAGACGCTATTCAGCCAACTGACATCTGCTTTGATGTCGGCGGAAATGTTGGCTTTTTCGCCATGCTGATGGCCAGCCGAGCATCGCAGGGCAAAGTCCACGTATTCGAACCGATCCCCCTCAACGCTGCCCTGATCCGGACAAATGCGGAACTGAATGGGTTTACAAATGTCAGCGTTCAGAACGTCGCTGTGGGAGATACAGAAGGCACGGTCCAGTTCAGCATCTCGGTCGATTCTGCCTATTCTTCCATGAAAGCCACCGGCCGTTCAAACGAGGAGCGGTCCCTTGACGTGCCACTTCGCACCCTCGACGCCTATATCGCGGAAGCGGGCGTCCCGCGGGTTGATGTTATGAAGGTTGATGTGGAAGGCGCCGAAGGCATGGTCATCGGTGGCGCGACCAAGCTCCTTTCCGACAAGGACAGGCGTCCACGACTGGTACTGTTGGAGCTCTACGAACCCAACCTGAAGCCATTTGGAACAAACGTCGAAACAATCGTGAACCAGATGATTGCGGTTGGCTACACTGCGAAAGTCCACAACGGAAAAGAACTGATCCCATTCGACCTCAGCATGTCGAACAAGTTCTATAACGTGATCTTTGTTGCGTAACGCGGCATGGGGACGTTTGTATCAATTGGAAACTGCACGCAGGGGTTCAGCAGGCTGCTTGACGAGATCAAGCGTGTAGCTGACCAGCTGCCACAGCCTGTCGTCGTTCAACACGGTCGATCCTCATTCTCAAGTGACACAATACGCCACTTTGATTTCACGGACGAAGCAGGCTTTTTGAAATGCTTGTCGGAATGTGATTTGTTTATTTCCCACGCCGGGGGGGGCTCTGTCTTTTCGGCGATCAAGCTTGGAATAAAACCGGTCGTCGTTCCTCGACGCAAGATGTTTGCTGAACATGTCGACGATCATCAAGTCGCCTTTGCAGAAGAACTTTCGAGGCAAGGCAAAATCGTAGCTGTTTATGATATTGCAGATTTGACGGCTGCAGCAAAAGAGGTTCAGGCGAACCCAAATCTACCCGAAGCAAGTTCAGAAACTGACGAAGCTATTTTGACGATCTGCGAGGCGATAAATCGCTTCGCACCGCAAGCTGCCGACCCAGTTTGCCTCGTTACGCCGTCAGGCGGACATCTTACAGAAGTTCGCGCTCTCAAGCGGGTCTACGAACGCCATCCTCATCACTTTGTCCTGAACGTTGAGATCGTCCAGCCGCCCGATATGGTCGGGCGCACGACTGTCATCACCGTGTCTCAGCGCGACTGGAAGTTTTTTGTTAATATTATTGAGGCATTTCAGATACTTCGAAGACAGAAGCCGAAGGTCATCCTGACGACGGGCGGCGGTTTTTCTGTCGCCTTCACCCTTGTCGGAAAGCTGCTTCGCATTCCTACCGTTTACATCGAAACTGTGGGGAAAGTGAATGTGCCAACCGTCACCGGTCGCTTCATGTATCACCTAGCCGACCGGTTCTTTTACCAGTGGCCGTACCTCAAAGAATTCTTCCCAAAGGGCCGGTACATTGGCCTCATCCTCTGATTTTGCGA
Organism: Chakrabartia sp.; assembly: GCA_040398605.1. GTDB lineage: Bacteria > Pseudomonadota > Alphaproteobacteria > Sphingomonadales > Sphingomonadaceae > Aquisediminimonas. Next base: position 5,383 of record JBBATT010000078.1, on the reverse strand, counting down.
CACTACCAATAGGGAGACCATCATGAACCCCGCGACCCCAATCAAATTTGCGATCCAACGCACCCTGCGAACCATCGGCTGGGAAATCCGCCGCTATGAACTTGCAGAAATGGCGCAGCTCAAGCGCTATCTGGATGTCCACAACATCCAGTGTGTCCTCGATATCGGCGCCAATATCGGGCAGTTTGCAACCGAGCTGCGCACGTCCGGCTATAAAGGCCGTATCGTCTCGTTCGAGCCTCAATCAGACGCCTATGCACGCCTAACCGCCGCTGCAGCCAATGATGCCGAGTGGACCGTGGCCCCGCGTGGTGCCGTTGGCAGCGCAGCCGGTGAGATTGAGATGAACATCTCTGACAATTCAGTCAGCAGTTCTGCTCTGCCAATTCTGGACCAGCATACCGATAGCGCGCCATCCTCCCGCTATGTCCGCACGGAAAAGGCACCTGTCACGCGGCTCGACGATTGCGACCTGTTTGACCGCAAGGTGCCGACCTTCCTTAAGATCGACACGCAGGGCTTTGAGCAGCACGTTCTGGACGGCGCGCCGGACACGTTAAAGGCCGTGCGCGGTGTGCAGATGGAGATGTCGCTGGCGCCGCTTTATGACGGGCAGGCAGATTTCCTCGCACTGATGAGCCAGATGAAGGCGCTCGGCTTTGATGTCTGGTCAATCAACCCCGGCTTTGCCGATGCAAAGACTGGCCGTCTGCTGCAGGCCGACGCGACCTTCTTCCGGCCATAGACCAGCGCGTGGCCCTTGCCTCCCCTCTTTATCGCGTCGCGCTCGCTGTGGCGGTGGGTCTGTCGGCTGCGCCTGCCCTTGCCGCCGATACGCCGCTGACCTTTGAGGCGCTCGGCGCGAAGGGGGATGGCAAGGCCGATGACGGCGCGCTGATCTCAGCAGGGCTGGCCCGCAAGTTCGGAACGCTGGCCCAGTGGCAGAATAAGCAGCGGATGGAGATCCATGCGACACCGGGGCGGACCTACCGGCTTGCTACGCCCATCATGCTGCGTCAGGCGCGGCTCCGTCTGATTGGCAACGGCGCCATTCTGGCCTGCCAGAATTCAGACGGCATCATCATTGATCAGGGGCAGTCCGCCAATCACAATGCCGAAGGGTCGATAGAGGGGTTCCGCTTTGATGATTGCGCCACCGGCATCCTCGCGACGGCGGCCACCTTCTGGCGGATTGCGGACAACAGCTTTTTCGCCAACGGCACCTGCATTGATTTCAACGGGCTGAGCTCGTCCATCTTCGGCAACTACTGCCGGGGTCAGCGCGAGGAGCTTGAAGGCAAGCCCGCCCCGCGCCCGACGACGGGGATCATCATCCGCTCCTCCAAAACCTATGGTTCGCAGGTTCCCGGCGAGAGTTTTGCAAACCTCATCCAATCTAACCGCGTCTATCACACCTCCGGCAACTGCATCGCGTTGGTTGATGGCGGCGGGCACACCGTTTCTAACAATGATTGCGAGATGAATACGGGCGGCGAAATGCTGCTCAACAACTCCTTTGGGAATGCGATCGACAATCTCTATGCCGAGCCATCTGCCGGTAGCCCCTTCATCATCCGCATCACGCGCAGCTGGAGCGCGGATGGCTCGCGTCAAGACGCGGCCAAAGTGGGCGGCACCTTAAAACTCCTGTCACTCGTGAAGGATCGATATCCGGAATCCAACCGGATCATGGGCGGCACCTTCGGCGGCGGCGCGATTTGGGATATTGATGCCCAGACCGGAAACTTCCCGATCATCTCAGGCGTGCGCTATGGCACCGGCAATGTGCGCGTCGGGGGCGACATCAACGGCGGCTATCTAATGCCGGGCGCCGGCACGCCCAATGTCACCAATGAAAGCGGCGCCAACCTGTTGGACATGTCACAACCCGGGCAGATCACTGGCGCGCGCCTCAGCGGCACCGGCACAGCCGTGCGCAACGGACCCGGCTTTGCGGACTTCACCGCGGGCACAGCCTCACGCCGCATTGACCTTGCCACGCCGGAGTTGGACGCGGCCTATCATGTGGAGTTGACGGCCATCATCGTGTCCGGAACACCGGCTGCCGGCGCGCTTCAGCCCTATCTGTGCGCGCTGCCGACAGCGTCCTCATTCCGCATCTGTCTGGCCCAACCGCCGGGCAACGCCACCGTCCGCATCCAATATCGGATCACGCGCTAAAACAACCCGCGTCACATTGGATATACTTACAACCACTGTTAAGGCTTTTGCATGACCAGCGCCCAGACCCGAACGCTCCCGCGTCTTTCCGTCGTCATCCCTTCCTATAATCAAGGGAAATTCATCGAACGGACCATCAAGAGCATCATCGATCAGAACTACCCTGATCTTGAAATCATCCTGATGGATGGCGGCTCCACCGATGAGACGATGCAGATTGTTGAGAAGTATCGGTCGCATTTCGCCCATATTCAGAGCGAGCCGGACGGTGGGCAGACGGCAGCGATCGCCTCTGGTTTTGATCGGGCCACCGGTCAGTTCATTAGCTGGCTTAACTCCGACGATACCTACGCCCCCGGCGCCCTTTTGAAGATCGGCACCTATTTGGCCGACCATCCAAAGGTCCAATTCGTCTATGGGGACATGTGGCTGATTGATGCGGAGGACCGGCCCTTCGCGTTCAAAAAGTCAGTCCGCTTCAGCCTCGGCGTTATGAAATACGCATTCCTCACCGTGCCTCAAATGTCGGCCTATTGGTCGCGCGACCTCTACCAGGCGGTAGGCGGCATGGACAGAAACCTGCGCTTCTGCATGGACTATGACCTGTTTGTCCGTCTCGCGAGCGCGTCAGCCCCCGTCTGCATCAGGGGAGATATCGGCAATTTCCGCATCCATGGCGAAAGCAAAACCAGCACGCTGGAAACCGTGCGGCAGGCCGAAGACAAAGTTGTTCAAGAGCGATATTGCGGTATCAAGCCATCCAATGCGCTTGCATTCCGATTGGCCCGGCTGTTCTGGACAGGTATGCTCATTCTCCGCTTCATTGAGAATGGAAGCCTCGTCTCCCGGCTGCAGCGCCGCTTCGGAAACAACATGAAAAGTGAATGCGGCTGATGTCGAGGGAAACAGTTGCATTGAATGTTGTAGGTCCCGCGTCCTCGCGTGATGCACCAATTGGTGGGCCTGTCGCCTATTCTTCAACCCAAGGACGCCTATGGATTCGGATCCTACTTGGCGCCTTCATCGCCATTGGGCTCATTGTAAAGAGCTTCCTCTTTGTCGGCGGTGAACCCGTCCTAATCCACTATGCGCTGAATGGGCTGATCGTTGGCATTGCTGGCCTCGCTTATTTTAGAGCGGGCGGTGGCAAGCTTTTGGCCAGCCCGATCGCACTGGCGCTCGGCTTTGCACTATTCTGGTCTTTGGTGTCCGCCCTTTTCAGCCCAATTTCTCTGAACATTGTCGCTGTCGCAGCCTTTGCGGTTGTCTCGGTTGGCAGTCTGATTTTCGTCCCAGCTTTATGCCTGAGGGTCGATGTGGAGCCATGGCGGCTGTTGACTTATATCCTTGGCGCAACAGTGCCTCTGACTGCACTGCTCTGGTTGGTCAATCCGGCGCTTGTCACGGACCCTGAAAGTAGCCGCTTTTCCGGAGCTCTGGTTTCGGTCGCAGTGGCATGTAACATCTACTTTTTTGTCTGCGTTTTTGCGTTTCGGGGTGCCTTACTGGCATCATCCCGCGGAATGTCGATGGTCTACGGGTTCACGAGCATGGTCTCGCTCGTCTTTTTGTACCTCACCAAGACCCGAAGCTCCTTGGCAGAGTGCCTTGCCTGCCTCATGCTCATGATGATTTTTTCCCCAATGAGGCGGGGCGCAAAAATGGTGTCGATGGGCGTGGCCGGACTGCTTTTGATGTTCGTCGCCTTGAGTGGGCTTGCCGCTTCAACGGGGATTGTTCCTTTAGATGACGAGTTGGAGAGCTTTCGCCTTGGAGATGAGCAGCTAACAGATGCTCGCAGCAGCAACTGGGAATTCGGCATTGAGCGCATCATTCAGGCTCCTCTTTTCGGGGAAGGTCTGCTGACCAAGCAGACACAGGGCGGCACACGTGGCGTCGATTTTGCGGGGGAGACAAGCTATGATCCCCGCTACGATCCACACAGCCTGATCCTCAGCTTCGGCGTGCAGGGCGGCATCCCGTTCATGATTGCCATGACCGCGCTCATCGTGCTGATTCTTTCCCGATTTGTAGCGATGTTCGGGATTCAGAGATCTCTGGAAAGTCCGGAGTTCGTCATCGCATCGGTTCATTTCGCGGTGATGATTTTCGCCGGAGGTGACCTGACGACGCTGGGGAATATTATCGACAAAATCTTCTGGATCCTGCTTGGTACCGTAGCGCTCAAAACAGAACTTGCGCGGGCCTGCGGCGTTCCAGGGGGCGGCTCTCTCTCCTTATCAACTCCGCGACCTCAAAGCTTTCGCGCGGCATCGCCCCGGCCACTGCCGACAAAGGTTTGAACGAGCAGCTTTAGATCCCCCATGAAGGTCCGCTCGGACGCATAGAGCGCGTCTATCTCCGCCAGGAGCTCGGGCGTTGACATATCGACACCCTGAACCTGCGCCAGGCCCGTAATCCCCGGGCGCGTCGCGAATACATCACGGGCGGCACGCTCGCCGATCAGTTCATGCTGATTGGGCAGACAGGGGCGCGGGCCAACGAAACTCATGTCCCCCAGCAACACGTTCCAGACCTGTGGCAACTCATCGAGTTTGAACTGCCGCATCCAGCGACCGGAGGGTGTAATCACAGCTTCCGCATTGACTTCATGAGAGGCGACATTGGCGGTGCCTACCGCCATCGTGCGGAGCTTCACCAATGTGAAGGGGCGCTTCCCCCGGCCCACACGCGTTTGCAGGAAGAGCGGTTGGCCGCCCGTTTCCCGATAGCTGACTACGCAGAGCAGAAGCGTCACGAGGCCAACAGGAACAGCCATTGCGGCGGCCAGAAAAAAGTCAAATGCGCGCTTCACGACTGCCGGATAATCTGCCTCTGGCGAAAGTCAAACCGTTATGGCGTAAAGTTACCCCGCAACCCGCAATCGATCCGCCGCGCGCTCGACAAACTGCCGATCCCCCCAAATCCCGCGCGTGTCGTAAACCACCTTTCCGCCCCGCTCCGCCTCGGGAACGGATTTGAAAACGTCGTGGTCGACCAGCAGGATAAAAACGCTGCAATCGGCGAGCGCCTCGTCCAGATCAGCAAGGACAGCGCCTGTGCTGGCGAAGTCCATCGGCAGGCCATTGGCGTAAGGCTCCACGATCTGAATGCGCGGGCCGTATTTTTTGGCGAGCGCGGCGGCGACCTTCACCGCAGGGCTTTCGCGGAAGTCATCAATATTGGGTTTGAAGGCGAGGCC